>CAZLVM010000072.1:0-4977 GCA_964562875.1 uncultured Methanosarcinales archaeon
TTTTGCTGGCATTTATAGTTACTTTGATATGGGGAAATATTGTTCTTATGTTTGTTTAACATTAGTTTTTGTCAGCACGGATATGTCTATCACATTAAATGTGAGCAGCTCTTCTATGGTTTTGCAGAACCCACTTCCTGGTTCAAGGTACCATGTCATTTTTTTGTTTGGCTCGCCGTCCTTGCTTATTTGGTAAAAGAACATGTAGCAGATTTTTGTTCCTGCAGGCGTTTTGACTTTTTCAGGTCCATTAATACTAATCTCCCATTTTTCAGGTATGCGGATATCCCTGGACTTTAGTGTTGAGTCAATCATCTCTGTTTCGACAGTCCATCTATCGCCTGCTTTCACGCTGTCTTTAAGGATTAGAATTGGCTCACTGTAGGTAGATCCATATCCGTCTCCTGTAACATAATAATTGCCACCTTCCTTTTTAATTATCATTCTGTCAATGATTTCTTCGTTGAAAACCCAATCCAATTTGAAATCTTCACCTTCGCTGAATGATGTGATTTTCCATATGTCATTAATGGAATCTTTGAATTCCCACCAGTTTCCGTCTTCCAGTGGAAGGATGTCTCCGGATGGCATGTTGGATACGTTAATATTTTTTTCCAGATTTATTTGTTGAACTATGTTTGGAGTTTGGACGCATCCAAACAAAGCAAATACAAAAATTAAGGCAATGATTATTCCTAATGTTCTTCTCATTTTTTCACCTTAAGGTATTCTTCGAAGCTGTTTAATCATGTAATTTTCTTTTTCATCTTCTTCAGAAATCTGTTCTAAATCATCCTTGATTTCAACCGGTTTTTTCTTTTCCTCTTTTTCAAACCCGCCGATGTTTTTTGCCTGTTCCTTTATCTGTAGTTCGACAGTTGACATTTCTTCTTCGTTAAACTGCTTTGGCTGCCACATAAGGTTTAATCCGTCTTCCTGCCTTCTTGGTATGACATGAATTATGAGATGAGAGTTTTTCTGGCCTGCTGCCACTCCGTTCTGAAGCATTATGTTTGTTCCCTGAGCTTTTAGCGCTTCAAATATTGTTGTTGAGGCTTTATTTGCAGCAGTGAATAATTCGCCTACAAGATAGTCAGGAATCTGCTCTATTATTTGGAAATGCTTTTTTGGAAGCACCAGTAAATGACCCAATGCTGCAGGGCTTGGATCGTGCATTACATAGATGTTGTCATTTTCAAAAAGAAGATGTTTTTTCTGCTTTATTAAGTCGCAAAACTCGCATCTTTCCTCGTCTCCCATCAGGCGCCACCTCCTGTGAGAAGATTTGCAATATCATCAAGCCCAACTTCCTTTTTTTCTTTGGGCTTTTCTGCTTTTTTAGCAGGCTTTTTCTTTTCTGCTTTTTTCTTTGATTTTTTTGCTTGTTTATTTTTTGCAGATTTTTTCTTTGGTTTTTCTTCTTCTGTTTCCTCTTCAGGTTCTTCATAAATCTCTTCTTCAGGCCCTTCATCCTCTTCAGGGCTTTCATCTTTTTCAGATTCTTCTTCCCCTGCTTTTGCGCCAAATGCTTTCGCGATGAAAGGCTTCAGTTTTTTAACAATTTCCTTTGCATCAGAATCATTCATCTTTTTTTCAGGAATATCAAGGCCGACACCATCTCCTTCTTTTCTTGGAATCACATGAATCATAAAATGCTGAGCCTTTTGTCCTGCAACCATTCCGTTTGCAACAAATATATTTGCGCCTTCAACTTTTAATCCTTTAAGGATGGCATTGGATATTGCCTTTGCAACCATGAACATATGCGCAATCTCGTTTTCAGGAATCAAAGGCATTATTGCATAGTGCTCGGTTGGAATAAGAAGAACATGGCCGGGGTTTGCAGGGTTAATGTCTAAAATAGCTGTGCAAACCTCATCAGAATAGATTTTTTTGGATGCCACCTTGCCGCTTATTATCTGGCAAAATATGCACTGTTTTTTTTGAAACTCCTTTAGCTCTTCAGGGGACATGCTCTTCAGTTTTTCCTGAATATCCTCTTCAGAGTCGCTTGGACTAATTTCAACCATTGGCATAATTTTTGTTTTGATGTATAAAAAGGTTTCTTTATGCCTTAAGTGCGCTAACCTTTATTTGGGATAAAGCCTATTTTATCAGAAAACCTTAAATATCAGTAATTCTAGAAATTGTATGAAAAGAGGTGATTTAACTGGCTAAGACAGACCCGCTCATAAAAGCAAAAATAGTTGATATAGAACTTGAAAGGTCTAAGCTTGACAGGGAAATGTCTTTATTGCTTCTTAACAAAGCTTTGGTTTTCTATTTCATATTCATAATAGTAGCAATATTCGGGTTTGTAAATGGGATGATGACAAAGATGATGTTTAACATGATGGTAATTATTGGGCTGGGAGTTTTTATTATTGGCTCCATCCCATACATAACAACTATGAGAAAGGAAGAGAAAACTTTAAATAGGCTTATAAAAGATTTAAAATCAAACAGGTGATAGCAGTGAACAAGAAAGCAGTTTCGCCAATGGTAGCAACAATTCTTCTAATTGCATTTGCAATAGCTCTTGGAGCAGTTGTAATGAATTGGGGCAAGGGATATATTGAAGAGAAGGCGGAATTTGTGCAAGGAGGGGCTGCAACAGCACCTGCAAGTTGTGATAGCATAGTATTTAGTGTTCTTGACACTGGCTCAACTCAAGCATGTGTTTCTGAAAATGAAATAAGGGCCTATATACAGAATGACGGGACTGAAATTAATAATCTTAAAGCAAGCGTTATTGCATCAGGCGGAGTTTCAAACAATGATAATCTTCTTAGCTCTGTGCTGAAATCAGCAGACGCAATAAACATAAGGATTCCTTACAGTCCTGCAAGCGGTGAAATAATTCAGGTGAAACTCATACCTCAAATAGAAGTTGACGGGAATCTTGAGTTCTGCACTGCTCAGGGAATTACCTTGGAAAATATAAAGGATTGTTAAAAATATTCCATTTCTTCCATTGCTGTAGGCTCTGGAACTAGGTCTTTTGAAGCAGATGAAGCTTCTTGTGAAGCAGGCAGTGACTTGTATGAGCCGCCTGCAAAGTCAGCTGCAAGAGCGTCATCCACTAATCCTGCAATCCTGTCTTCTGCAGCCGGACCGATTACAGCACTTTCAACAAAGTGAAGTGAGTTCAAATCACTGATTAAAGTGTTTAATGCTCCTGATTCTGCGCTTTCGCCTTCTCCGTCGTAGAACACTGCAACCCACCAGCCCTCATTAGGGTCGCTTGGGAATGAAGGGTTCTTAACAAGAACAGCGTATTCAGCAGTTCTTTCCTCTCCAGAAACTCCTGTTGAGAAAACCTTATCCTTTGCCCAGTCATGTATGTTTCCGCCTGAAAGATAAGCTGCAAGCTGTGCTTCTATTTCTGAGCATCCTGCTGCATTAAGAGCATAAACCTCTACAGTATCGAGAGCTGAATCGCTCACGTTTCCTGCAACGTCTGAAGCTCTTATGAAAAACTCGAGTTCGTCTGAAGGCAATAAAGGGCTTCCGCCTGCTGATGTAAGTACAGCCTGCAGATAAGCATCTGTGCTTCCATCTGCTCTGTAATGCATTACAACAGTGTTGACTCCTGAATCATCATCAGTTACATTAAGACCTATTGAATTGCTGCCTTCATAATCATCCTGCATTGCAGTAGTTTCCTGGATAACAGGTGGTGTTGTGTCTTCATTGCCACCATCATCGCCACATCCTGAACCAAATGCTGCAGCAACAATAATAGCTCCTGTTTGTATTGCTTTTTTTGTTATATTTTCGAGTTTCATTTTTTCACCTTTATGATATTGATACTATTTTTGTTTTGTTGTTATTTGTCTCATTAAGCTCTGCAATTGAACCTGAGTAGTCGATTGTAAGCACAGCATTGTAAGCTGCTGCTGATGTGTAGTTTTCCTTAATCATCATTATGTCGCTTTCACCGCCTGCAGCGATTGATGTTATGTTTCCTAGTTTTAAGTGAGCGTTTCCAAAGTCAAGTATCCAATCAACATTGTTTGCTGTGACACTTCCAACGTTTTCTATAATGAATGAAAGCATTACCCATTCGTTTGCAACAGGATTTCTTGGTCCCTGCACAAGGAAGTATTTCACTCTTAGGTCTGCAGCAGAAACATCGTTTACCTGTATGTTAACCATCTGCGAATCAAAACCGCCGTTTCCGTCATCAACTGAAACATTAATGTCATAGCTTCCAGCATCATCATATCCTGTCTGCCATTCTCCTGAGATGTCTACAGGTGATGTGTATGATACTGTATGAGTATCTCCAGTGTCTGGGTCTGTTATTGTAGGTGTAATCTGCACAAGGTCACCTTCATTAACCACAATATTGCTTATTGGGTCTATTGAAGGAACATCGTTTACAGGATTAACTGTGATTTTTACTGTGTCATTGCCTGCCAGGCTGAATTCATCTTCATATCTGATTAATACGTCGCTAAAGCCTGACTGGTTTGCAGCAGGTGCATTGCATGCGAGGAAATAGTTTGATGATATAAAGCAGTCAATCAATGCTGAGTTTGACTGTGATAGAACATCAAAGTCTCCTGTTGTGAAAGGCTGGTCATCAACTGTGTAATCCCTTAGGTCAATCTGCCATGTTGGAGTTACATCTTCGTCTGTAAAATTATCAGGTATTCCTGAAACTACTGGAACATCATTTGGGTTTGCAGGTGTTTTAATCTGCCCGAATGGTCCGACTGTTGCGCAGTTGCTTGATGCGTCGCATGATGTTACATTGTAAAAATAATATGTGTCAGGCATAAGGTTTGAAAGTGTTATGCTGTGTGATGTTACCATTGAAGCGTCTGATTCAAGTGTTCCAAGTCCTGTGTCAAGCCCGTAGTCAACTTCGCTGTCTGCGCTTTCATCTGTATCCCATGTGATTGTCATTGATACATTAGTTATGCTTATGTTTGCAACATTTGATATTACAGGTGCAGTTATATCTGCTGC
>CAZLVM010000073.1:0-4969 GCA_964562875.1 uncultured Methanosarcinales archaeon
GAGCTTGGCGGAAAGCCGGCTTTTCCTGCGCAAATATCATGCGACCACATAGCAGCGCACTACTGCGCAGACCCTGACGATGACATAGTGTTTGACAAACAGGTTGCATGCCTCGACGTGGGAGTCCATATCAACGGTGCAATTGGAGACTGCGCATGCACAGTTGACTTGTCAGGGAAAAATGGGAAACTTGTAGAAGCTGCAGAGAAAGCCTTGGAAAATGCTATTAAGATTGTAAAACCAGGAGTAACACTTGGAGAAATTGGAAAAGTAATACAGGAAACAATTTCTTCTTATGGGTTTGCGCCTGTAAAAAACCTTTC
Source organism: uncultured Methanosarcinales archaeon (assembly GCA_964562875.1). Taxonomy (GTDB): domain Archaea; phylum Nanobdellota; class Nanobdellia; order Woesearchaeales; family JAGWAF01; genus CAZLVM01. Next base: position 324 of record CAZLVM010000073.1, read on the forward strand.
AGGCCATGCATTGTCACTCTTTAATATCCACGATAAGCCAACAATACCTAATTTTGATACAGGAGACCAGACAACTTTGGAAAAAGGAATGGTCATAGCAATCGAGCCTTTTGCAACAACAGGCGCAGGAATGATTTATGAGACAGACAGGGCAAACATATTTGCTGTTGTCAATCCAAAACCTGTTAGGAGCATGATAACAAGGCAGGTTTTCAGGGAGATTGCAGAGTATGAAGGTCTGCCTTTCACGACGAGGTGGCTTGTGAAGAAGTTCCCTTTGCCAAAGGTTAATTTTGCATTAAGAGAGCTGATAAAGCTTGATATCATAAAGCAGTTCCCTCCACTGCCTGAAAAGGAAAAAGGTCTTGTAGCCCAGGCAGAAAAAACACTTATTGTTGATGAGCCTGTTGAAGTTCTAACCCATTACTAATTTAAATAAGCTCTAAATATACGCTTTCATGAGTGAAGACTTAGACATGGATTATTTGTACAGCGACGCTGATGCGCGAATGTATGAAAGCGCTTTAGCGAGAATTTCTTCAGGAATTTACGACCCTAAATCTATCAAGCTCGTCAGGAAAGGTGTTTTTGAAGGGTATTTGCCGTGGAGAAAAGCAACAAGGGCTGCATGGACCCTGCTGCAAAACCATCCTGAAGTGCAAATCGCATGCGAATGCCTTGACGCTGTTGCAAGAGGAGTTGCGCATGATATAACTGTGCCATGGCTGATGACTTATGTAATGGACGGCCTTATTGATGAGTTTATTGCGCAAGATACAATAGCTGAAGGTGTGCTTAGGCAAGAAAGTATGGCAACAATAGTCACTCTTGATAGCGCAGTCAGTGTTGCCAGAAATTAATAATTCTTTTATTATTTCTTAAGAAAAAATATGTGCTCGAAAATCAAGAAAACGTATGGCCCATTTTTCTAAGGACCTTGTCCCAGAGCAGGCCAATCTTCATCATATCATTCTTAAACTTGTTTGAGACCTTGTATGTCTTCTTGTAAAGGTCATAGTCGATAAGGCCCATTGACTTCATAGGCGTAAGAATCCTGTCGTAAAACTGCCTCTTATTGTATGACATCTTTACTTTTTTGTTTTTGTAAGGCGGTTCGTCAAGAAATGTCTCGTAATTTCCGTCGTGAAGCAGCGTTGCAAAGACTGACATCTCTGTCTTGGTAATTTCACTCTTATTCTCAATCATGTACTTCATAAGCTCTTTAGCTACTATCTTCTGCTGATTAGTAGCAAAAATTATCTCGAAGATATCTTCTGGAAGGTTAAATCTGTCGAATAGCACTACCATTTTTTAATGCCCTTTTAAGCCCGTATGTGTCCCCAAAACAAGACACTACTATTGTAAATACTATATAAATGTTACTATTCCTCATATTACTACCCTAGTTTAAAAAGAACCTATGAAATATACTAAAACGAAACATTTATATATTAGTCCTACTAAAGATATAACAGTATACAAAACTATATATTCAAAGAATTGGGCTCTCTAGTGTTCTCAAAAACCACCCCCACGTAAATTAGGGAGCCCAACTCTTTCAGAATACACACAAAAAGACCAAGAGGTGCGAAAAAAATGGATTTTATCGTGGAAAACGCTGTTAAGCAAGAGGAATCAAGGCCGGCAATGGATATTGGACAGGCTAATATCAAAGTTATCGGCTGCGGGGGAGCAGGAAACAATATGGTTTCATGGCTCTATAAGAAAGGCATAAAGGGAGCAGAAGTCCTGGCATGCAATACTGATCAGCAGCATTTAGAAATAACAGACTGCGACAGAAAGTTCCTTATGGGAAGAGATGTGACAAGAGGACTTGGATGCGGAGGATTCCCACAGAAGGGAGCTGAAGCAGCTCAGGAAAGTCTTGCAGAAGTAAAAGATTCGCTAAAAGACAGCGACATGGTATTTGTATGCGCTGGAATGGGCGGAGGAACAGGAACCGGAGCAGCTCCAGTTATTGCTTCTGTCGCTAAAGATATAGGCGCAATTGTAATAGGAACAATCACCATGCCTTTCAGCATAGAAAGAGCAAGAGTAGACAAAGCAGAGTTTGGACTGCAGCAGCTAAGGCAGGTTTCAGATACTGTAATTGTAATAGACAACAACAGGCTTGTCCAGATAGCAGGAAACCTTCCAGTACAGCAGGCATTTGCAGTTGCAAATGAGCTTATCTCAACAATGATTAAGGGAATAGTTGAAACAATCGCTGTGCCTTCATTAGTCAACCTTGACTATGCAGACGTTAAAGCTGTAATGACCAACGGAGGAGTATCTGCTATTGGAATAGGATCCAGCGATACAAACAACAGGGTAGATGAAGCAGTAAAAGGAGCACTAGCAAACCCTTTGCTTGACATCGACTATAAAGGAGCTACCGGAGCAATAATACATGTTCACGGCGGACCTGACATGACCCTGGACGAAATTAACAGGATTGGAGAAATAGTAACTGACTCGATGGATGCAGATGCAAACGTCATCTGGGGAGCAAGAGTGTCTGAAGAAATGAAAGGAAAGATAACTGTCATGACAATCATGACCGGTGTTAAATCCCCATGGATTCTCGGAAAGGCAGATGCAAGAAAGCCAAGCGAGCAGGCAGTTGCTGTTAACGACGCCCTTGGAATAGAAATGATTTAATTTTTTATTTTTTCTTTCTTTTTCTTTTATATGATTTTTTAAGTGCAAAATAAATTATAAAGAATTTTTATTTAACTGGAAATGCGAAAAGAGGCCTATTCATTAAGTCTTCCGGGACCTGGCCAACTACACGAAGGTCATCGTCAAGCGCTGGAGGCACAAGAGGATAAAGCTTTTTTCCACCCATAGGATAACTAACTCTTGGAAAGCCCTCATGAACTCCCTTGAAATCTGCAACAACTCCTGGAATAATTCTTGCAGGCTTTTCACCGTGCTGAGGATAGTAAAGAAGGATAACTTCCTGGCCTGCAGACTTCAGCATTGCAGCAGCCATTATTGCAAGATCTGCTTCTGTTCCGCCGTTATCCATTACAGTTTCTAGAGGATATCTTAAGCATGGATTTTCAACACCTTCAACAGCAGATGTCATTGATTCTGTTTTCAAAAGCTGGAATCCGATATAGTCAAATACTGACTGGATAAGCTCTTCTCTTGTTCGGGTTTTTCCTGATACCTTACCCATTACTTCAACCAATTTGCCGTCAATATCCCCTTCGTAAAGAACAAAGGAGGCATAATCTTTTGGCTTTGCAACCTGATGGTTTCTTGTCTTTAGCGCAAGATACTCAACAGAAGAGACAGGTCCAACCTGCCATACTTCCTCATTTTCAAATACTCCTCTCGCCCAAAGGTTCATTCCGTTAGGGTTTGCAAGAACTGGAACTTCGTTAGCACGCTCTTCAAGAGCTTTTTCAACTGCAGCATTTACAGCCTTTTCTGCGCTCTCTTTTTGTTCAGCCTTTACTTTTTTAACCTCAGCTTGGCTTCTAGCCATTTCTACTGCAACAGCTTTGTCGACAAGAGCATCAACATTTTTCTTAGACACTCCCTGAACTTCAGCCTGCTGGTCTCTTGTTCCAAAGAGATAGTCAATAACTTCAGGATTATAGTATTTGCTAGCAAAAACAGTTCCGCCTAAAAATGTAAGAAAAAGGCCATATGTCCTCCATCCTGGATGAACCCTCTTCTGAAGCTCAGCAAGATAGTTTTTTGCTTCCCTTTCATCCCTTGCTTGCTTACCCATCACACCCATAGCCTCAAATACTGCCTTAATCGCAATAGAACCAGTTTCAAAAAGGGTCTTCTTTGCCTTTTTTTTGGGTTTTCTTTGTGAGTCTGCCATTTTATCTCGGGAATTAGTATACGGTATAATTGGAGCTTGTTTTTAAAGATTAGGGAAAAAATATTTGATTTTGTCACTTCTTGGTTACTCTAAAGGCTGTTACCGGCTTTCCTTCAACCCCGTAAGGCATAATCCCCATATCCCTGCATTCTGTCTCAGGCGCAAATATGCAAAACCTATCTTTGCCAACAGGGAAAAAAGTCCTTTCCATGCCTTCAACTTTAGGCAAAGTAATATCGACAGCAGCTGCAACATAAGGAGGTGTTTTTGCATCGCCGTGAAAATAAAGAAGGACAGTTGGTATACCCTGCGATTCAAGCATTGACGCTGCAAGAACTGCCAGGTCCTGGCTTTGCGCACCTTTCTCAATAAGAGTTTCAACAGGGTGCTTTATACTCATCGGACCATTTGGGTTTTTAGGATTAAAACCAAAATAAGAGCTTTCCTCAACAATATTTCTTCTTAGATACTCAAAAATCAGTTGGGCTTTGTCAGCATCTGTTTTAGCATCCATTGTCAAATGATTTGCAACATCCCTTGCGTACTGCCCTAAATCTCTTGCTGAACATCCTACAAATTCTTTTATCTGATTAGGCTTAACTTCTATGCCTGAATTTTCTTTTCCAGCCATATAATCCTTGAGAGGAACCCGAACCTGCCAAAATTTTCTAGTAAGGTGATTAAATCCGTCTAAAACAAAGCCGTTTCTTTCATCCAAAATCGCTTTTTCCAAATCAGGCATTGATCCCCTTGCCTGCGCAGCCCCGTCTTCAAGTCCTTTTGCATAATTGTTTTTTGCTGC
>CAZLVM010000074.1:0-4919 GCA_964562875.1 uncultured Methanosarcinales archaeon
AACAGCATCAAACGCGACTGCAGCTGCATCGCTCCCATAATCATGCTTGATTAGCTTTACTCCAAGCTTGTCTGCGTGAATCTGAAGCTGGTCAATTGCCGCAGCCCTGAAAGTGTCAGCAGCAGCAAGAACAGGCGACATTTTATTGTCAAGAAGCATCTGCGCAACCTTTGCAATAGTTGTTGTCTTGCCAGAGCCGTTAACTCCTATGAAGCATATGACATAAGGCTTTTTTTCTTTTACTTTTTCTATAATGCTGAAAGGCTTTGCCGTAAAGAGCTCTTCCACGCTTTTTTTCAGGGTTTTTCTAATTGTTTCCTCAACCTTCATTCTTGGGATTGGATTTCCAACCAGTTCTTTTTCCAAATCATGCTTGATTTTGTCAATAACCTCAACTGCAACATTGTTTTCAAGCAAAGCAAACTCCATTTCATCAAAGATTTCTTCAAATTGCGATGTGTTGATTTTTGTTGTTGTGAACTTTTCTCTTATTTTTCCAAAGATTCCTTTCTTGACAGGCTTTTCTTCGAGAACAGGTATTTCTTCTTCAATTGGTTCTGGTTCTTCTTTTTTTGGTTCAGGTTCAGGAATTGATTCTTCTTTCTTTGGCTTTGCCTTAACTTTTTCCTCTTTAACCTTCTCCTTCTTTTCCTTAACTTCTTTCTTTGGCTTTTCCTTAACTTCTTTCTTCTTTCTATCTTCCTTCTTTTTTTCTATTGCAGCCTCAACATTATCTTCAGGTGTGGCTGTCTCTTCTGCCTTTTCCTCAACCTTCTTTGAAAATATAGAAATCGCGCTCTTCAGCTTCTTTTTCAGGAATCCAAACATTTTACTCCTTGCTCTCTCCAGAGAGCTTCTCTATATCTTTTTCAAGCTCTGCTGATTTCAGTGCAAGCTTCTGCATCTGAGATGCAAGCTCTACCTCAAAATTTTTCAGCTCTTTTTCCTGCCTTGCAAGCATATCCTTTACTTCAGAAATTGTTTTCTTAACAGCTGTGTCGCTTCCGACATTAACTATCATTTCCTTGTTGTCCTTTATTTCTGCTTTCAGGAAAACCCCTGAAGCAACCGGAACAAGTATTTCTGTTCCCTCTTCTGTCTTTGAAATATCATCAAGATAACTTATTACACTCTTAAGATCAAGAGTCTGAGTTTCAATCTGCTCAACCTGCTTGTGAGCCAGCTGAACCTGCTGTTCAATCATCTGGTATTCCATGTACTTTTCCTGCATTTTCTGTTTATTGTTCTTTGCCATTATTATTCCTCTAGCTTCTCTATTATTCCTTTAATGAATTTTTCATACTCAGCTTCGCCCTTGATAAAAGAAGGGCTCATGTCAGTTAAAACTGTTGATTCTTCTTTCTTTAATTCTTCAAGTTCCTTGCTGACAACTTTTCTAAGGTATTCTTTTTCATCTTTTGTAAACATGAATATCACCGTTTAAAAAGAACCCTGATTAATATAAAAAGCTTTAGGTTTTTTGCTGCTCGACAGGCTTTATACTCTTGAGAAGCCTGACATCTATGTCCCCAAAGTGCTTGTGCTGGACAAGATCAACCTTTCTCTGGTTTGCAAGATGGAGCAATGGAATAAATGTGAATACCTTGTCCAACTTTTCTTCAGAAGGAACAAGATTTGTGAACTTAAGCCGGTTTTGCGGGTTTGAAAGGAAAAAATCAAGAATCTTATTGTAGATTTGCTTAATTACCAGATTTATATCTCTTGACTTCTCAGGCATTTCCACGCCAAGCTTTGGCATTGACCTTATTATTCTCCTTTTTTTGACTTCCAATGCCTTTTCAAGCGCATTCACAAGGTCATAGACAGAAACCTTTCTCTTTCTTGGCTGAGGAGTCCTTGGAATGAGCTTTAGCATTTCCTCTTCAGGTATTTGAGAAGCATCTCTCATCATTGCAAGGTCTTCGTAAAATCCTGCCTCATCAGGTTCATCGCCTGAAGCAAGAAGCCTGTCAAACTCGTCAAGGTCATCCCCCACTAATCTCTTTGATTTTGCCTTTAGAAGTATTGCAGCTGCAAAAACAACCTTTCCTGAAATCTTGAAGTCAAGACCCTTCATCTTTTTCAGCATACTGATATATTTTTTTGTAAGAATTGATACATTAACATCCCATGGATCCATGTTTTCCTGCTTGATAAGGTCAAAGATTATATCCTTCCATGTGACTTCATTATCCTCTACAAGTATCTTGAATATCTTTTCTTCCATGGACTAAAAAGAGGCGCAGATGTTTATAAATTTATGTGTTAAAATGTAAGTTTTATAAGCAGCCCGAATTTCCGCCAAGCTATGGAAAATCTGACCGGGCTGGATATGGGTTCATTGGAGCTTTATGCATTTGACTGGAGCGGAGTTGTCAGCGATGACAGGAAGCCAGTCTACTTTGCAAACATGATGCTTTTTGAGCATTATGGAATAAAAGAAATCAGCTTTGACGAGTGGCTTGGCAGAACAACACTTACCCCTGTTGAAATACTCAGGAATCATGGCTGCACTGCAGACGCAGACGAAATCTGGGAGCTTTACAAGAAATTCTTTACAGTTGTTAATGAGATAGGGACACAACCATTTGCGTATAACGGTGCTCCGGAAGCTCTTGCTCATTTGAAGGAAAGCGGGAAAAAGCTTGCAGTGCTAAGCAGCCATCCTGATGAAAAACTAAGAGAAGAGGTTGAAAGATACGGGATTAACCCTGCTATTTTTGACCAGTTCCAGGGAAGCGCAAAAGACAAGGTAACTGGGCTTATCGCAATATGCCTAGAGCTTGAAGTTACAAAGCCAAACGCGCTTTACTTAGGAGATACTGTTTACGATATAAGAGCTGCAAAACAGGCAGGGCTTAGGTCTGCAGCTGTATGTGGCGGGTATCATTTGCAGGCAAGGCTTGCGGCTGAAGAGCCAGATATAATTCTTGAAGATGGAATTGCAGAGCTTGTGAACCTGTAAAACAAAAATCTTTTTATAGGGAATGTAGATTAGCTAGTAATATACGGGCTCATAGTTCAGCGGTTAGAACGTCGCCCTTACAAGGCGGAGGTCACCGGTTCAAATCCGGTTGGGCCCATTTAACCGCGCCAGTGGTTTAGTGGTTATAATCCGGCCTTGCCATGCGTTAGCGCAAAGAGGCTGGGACGCGAGTTCGATTCTCGCCTGGCGCATCATAATCTTTAAAAGCAGGCTGCATTTTCTTTTTTATGGGGTTTTTCATGGCAAAATCACAGCATGCAATAAAAGTAGTTGCTTTGGACATTTACGGCACTTTGCTTGCAACATCTGACCCTGACAATGAGCTTAAGTCCAGGAAAGGGGCAGAGAAATTCTTTAAAAAATGCAGCTCAAGGGGAATTAAGGTTGTTTCAGCATCAGACGCGCATATTCCTTTCTTAAAGTCTGAGCTTGAAGAGTGCCTTGAAAGGGTTGGGCTTGGGCTTGAAGTTTTTGATTCATTTTACCAGCTAAACCAGCTTCCATGCAAGGATTTTTCACAGATAATCGCAGACTACAGGATAAGCCCCTGCGAGCTTTTGGTTATAGGAGACAGGCTTGACAAGGATATTGAAGGCGCTAGAAGGTGCGGCGCATGCTACATACATGTGCCTGAATTTGTCGACCATGTTGACTACTTTGACTTAAGCAGGATTAATTTCTGAATTGAATTCCTTTTCTATTCCCCAGCCAGGGGTTGATTTTTAGTGCAGCGATGCCGAAGAGTAAACCAATGGGCACTTATTTTTTTTGAATTAGCTGTGGACAATATTTTAGAAGATTTCTTAGATTAATTATGCCTTTAGATAATGTGTCTGAACTAATATTACGAATTTTTCCATCCCAAGGGTCATAGATTTTATAGCCCTCATCGGTTTGTTGAATTACAATTATGAAATGTGGGGCGTGAGTGATTTTCCACAAAGCGAACGAATCGACATAAACAATAACTGGTGAGATTTTTATTTGACTATTGACTAAATTCAAATCTATTTTCTTATGAAATACTTTAATTTTATCAGAGAATTTGAATTTATTAATGAAGTTCAAGAACCAATTATTATCAACATAAAAATCGAGTCCTAAATTGTAATTCTGGGCTATAAAATCTAAATGTCCAATAGTAAAATTGTCTTTGGAAAAATTCATAGCATAATTAATCGTCTTTAATTCTGCATCTTTAGAAATCTTCTTTTCAGTTAATTGCAATAAGTCCACAGCTAAACATGTTTCAAAAGTTGTCTGTGCGTAATTTTGTATCTCCATATTTTTATATTAAGCACAGCGACTTTATTAAACTTGTGCCCATTGGTTTATTGAATATAATCCCTGTTAGTTTCGTCCGAATACTTGGAGGACTTGATTTTTAGTGCAGCGATGCCGAAGAGTAAAAAATAAAAGTCGTCTGGAGTAAAGTTTCGTAAGGGGGATTTCAGCATTACCATTTTCGAATGAGAAATATTTATAAATATTAGATTGATTCTATATGTCAATATGGCAGATAAATGCCCAACTTGCGAGAGAGATTTTCAAGGTTTGCAAGATTATCCTCTTATTTATATAGCAAAATTTGAACGAGTTGAAATTCCAACAGATTTAGTTTTGCCGTTTTATGACTGGACAATATTTGTTGGACCAAATTCGGATGCAGGAAATGAGAGACCTCCACAAGAAGTGTTAGACCATTTTAGGGCAAATAAAAAACAAGAAAGTTATGTTCATAATGGGTGGAAGTGGTCACTACAAGGTAAATGGAATACTGGAAGCTATCATAGAGAACAACAAAACCAGCGACCAATTGTAGTCGCAAAACTAAATCCCTATCTTGATACATTAGATAGTTTAGTGGGTAAGGAAGTTGAAAAAGCACAATTATTGCCAAATTTTGAAAGAGATGGATATTTTAGATATGCAT
>CAZLVM010000075.1:0-4911 GCA_964562875.1 uncultured Methanosarcinales archaeon
ATCTTAAATTCACAGATGTGATGTTCTTCAAATGGAAAGTCAGGAACTACAGCAAAAAAACCAGCGACCTGCCAAAAAAGCTCTATGTGAAGTATGAAAAAATGGTTTCAAAGTCGCTAATGGCTATTTTAAAATAAATATTTTCATATTCCCATCTGGGAATATAGGACTGTTTGGGAATGTTTTATCGTCGGTAAGATTCATTCCCAAATTAATAATATAATAAAAAGTAAAAGATGGCTTATTTGCCTCTTGCTGCATCTATGATGCCGATGAAGTCTTTTGCTGCGCCGGAAGCTCTTTTGTAGTGGTCTGTTGGTTCGTAGCCTGAAACAGTCATTGTTGTTTCCTGCCCCTGCTCTCCAATCCTTAGCTCTACTTCAGCATGCTCTTCGTCAGGATTGCCGTTGAACCTGAATGTAAGTTTTTTAGCTCCGCCTGCAATCTCTTCAACTTCTGGCTCAGAAACTGCGATTCCTTCTTTTGCAAGATATTCTTTGAAAAGAGGTACAACATTACCTGAATCCCCATCAATATGGTATGATTCTACACTGCCAACCTCAGTAAAACTGCCGCCTGCAAAGTACTTTGTATCCCTAACTCCTGTTGCGAACTTTCTCATTCTGCCGTCAAAGTCCAGCTGTTCTTCAAGAGGCATAGGCGAGTATATTCCTCCCCTGTCCATTTCAGCTATTCTTTCATCGCTCAATCCGAGAATTTGCGCAGGCTCAAAATTCTGTGCGCCAACATTTGCATAGTTAAGAAATGCAAAAGGATATTTCTGCCTGAAGTATTCTCCTATGTTTTTTTCCTCAAAAGAAACTCCTTCTTCTGTAAGAACCTGTGCTTTTACTTCATTAAGCTGGTCAACTGTCATCTCAGGATTCATTCTTTCCCTTACCTTTTTTGTAACCTTCTTGTATTCCTCAAAGAACGGACTGTTTACTGTTGCGCAGAAAGCTACTTCCCTCTGCCTTGGGTTAAGTGTTGCTTTTGAGAGCAATTCTCCAAACTGTTTAACACCTGTATCTGAAGTCAGGTCAGGCTTTGCTACGCCTATTCCTGTGTAGATTCTTTTTGCTATGCCATCAAGGTGCGCAAGAAGATTTTTGTCCTGGCCCCTTGCCTGAACATGCTTCTGCAAAAGCCCAAGATATTCATTCTTGTTAAGAACAGCTACAACATATTCAAAGCTTATGTCATTAGCTCCTAGCTTTCCGTTGGTTTTTCCGTCAACATAAGCGCCAAATGCTTCTGTCCTTCTTGGAAGTTCACTCATAGCACTGGTGTAAGTTGCCCTGCAGACTGCGTCAGCTATTGATGCAGTTGCAACCAAACTGTCCCTAAATTTTTGCTCATCATACTTTTCAACAGCCATATCCATCAGACTTTTCAATTCTTCACCTCTTTGCTGAGGTGTTGTTAAAGGAGAAAGCTTTGCTTGGGTTTTCTCTATCTCTTCCATAAGTTCCGGAGCATCGCAGTGCTTTGCAATGCCTTCAACAAATGCAAAAGCATAGCCATCAGCCATTCCAATAAACTGGTCAAGGCCCATTGCTATTCTCAAAGCAGGAGTCTGAGCAATCTGTTCCCATTCTGCTGACTCAACCTTTGCCATAAAGTCAGCCTTGTACGCCGGACTCATAGGCATTGATTCTATTCTTTTCAAAAGAGCGCTTTTATCGCCCATTGCAACATCCCATGCAAGGTCTCCTGCAGCAAGAGTTCTGTCCCATACTGTTTCTTCAACCTTGTCTGCATCATAATCTGCACCCTCTTTAAGATGCTTAAAAACAATACCTGCAAGAGCAATATCAGTCCTGTCTGCTACTTTTAGAGGTCCGCTGGTTGCCCTATTAACGACTTTTTCAGCAACACCTGTGAGCTGCTCAAGATCAAGCTTTTCAGAGTGACTAAGAGAAGCGCTGTCTTCTGCAACATTTTCACAGTAATCTATAAAGAAATTTGGAGCTCCGAGGAATAATTTTTTAAGAAAATGATTAGCTTGTTCGGTCATTGAAAATGAACGATAAGCACTGCCTAGTTCAACCCCTATTCTTTGGAATTCTTCCAGCTCTGCATCATCTACAAGAAAAACGCCCTTATCAGTCGGTCTAGTGTGCTTTTTAATGAAAGCGTTATATTGTTTTACTAAAGAATCTATCCTTTCACTCATTATTCTTTTGCCCATTTTTGATTCACCCCTATAGGTATATAGTAGGTAATACTACTATATAAATGTTTCGGTTTTTAACTACTGCTTAGTAACTACATAATATAGCTAGGTAAAAGCGAAAATGCTTTATAAACGCCCTTCAATACATCTATAATATGGCCAAAAAAGATGCGATACTGGTGCTGTGCGCACACAACGATGACCAGATAATAGGCGTAGGGGGAACTCTTGCAAAATACGCAAAAGAGGGCAAAAGGGTAATTACAGCCATATTTGCATTCGGAGAAATGAGCCATCCCCACCTAAAGCCAGAAGTGATAACAAAAACAAGAATTAATGAATCCATTGCTTCAGACAAAATTCTCGGAGGGTCAGGAATAAATTATTTAGGGCTTACAGAACACGAGCTTGGCAGCATAATGAAAAACCCTGAAAAAAAGGAAAAAATAAAGAATGCAATAAAGAAGATGATAGCAAAGGAAAATCCATCAAAGATATTTACCCATTCTCTAGATGATCCTCATACACTCCACCGAAACGTTTATAGGATAGTAATGGAAGTAATAAAGGAGATAAGCACAAAGGCAGATGTATACTCATTTGATATATGGAACCCTATAAAGATAAGGGAAAGAAACTCACCAAAGCTTGTCGTGAACATAACCAACACTTTTGACAAGAAAATAAGGGCTTTTAAAGCCCACAAGAGCCAAAAAATGACCATTATAAGCCTGCTCTGGAATGTTTACCTCAAGGCAATAATGCACGGGTGGAACAACCAATGCAAATACGCTGAGGTATTTTACAAGCTTGCATAAAATGAATCAAAAAAAGAACTTATTGATAACAACAGACAGCTTCCTGCCAAGGTGGGACGGAGTAGCAAGATTTCTTTCAGAGATTATTCCAAGGCTTTCAGAAAAATACAACATAACTGTTGCAGCTCCAAAATTCCCTGGAAAATCCCCTTCTTTCAAAGGAGTAAAGATAATAAGAATTCCACTCTCAATGTTTACGTTCGGCGACTACAAGCCAGCAAAGCTATGCTCCAGACAAATTTCAGAACTGGTTAAAAACAGCGACATAGTATTCAACCAGACAATAGGGCCAATTGGAATGGCAGGCATAAGACATGCCAAGAAGCAAAAGAAGCCTGTGGTATCATACATACACTCTATAGAATGGGAACTTTTTTCTGAAAGCTTAAACAAGATGAAAGGAGTTATCAAAAACATAACAAAAAGGTTTGCCAGAAGCCTTTACAACCGCTGCAGCCTCCTGCTTGTGCCGTCAAGAGGCGTAAGCGATATACTTGAAGAAAACGGGATAACAACAAGAAAAGCTGTTGCAAAGCTTGGAACAGACATAGCAAAATTCATACCTCCAATTGATAAAAATAGGGCAAAGAGGAATGTCAAAATAAATCCAAGATATTTTGTGATAGGGTTCTGCGGAAGAATAGGGAGGGAAAAGGATTTGAATACCCTGCATAAAGCTTTCAAGATTATTACAAAAAAAAGAAGTGATGTGCAGCTCCTCATAGTGGGAAAAGGGCTTAAGGAAGAAGAAGAGTCTTTGCTAAAAGGAAAAAGAGTCATAATGACTGGGGCAAAAGACAATGTTGTTCCTTATCTGCAGGCAATGGACATTTACGTGCTTCCGTCGCTTACAGAAACAACATCACTCTCAACTCTTGAAGCAATGGCATGCGGACTTCCTGTGGTTGTCACAAGAGTTGGCTACATAAAAAGGTATATCAAAAATATGACCAATGGGGTATTCTTCAAGAAATCCGACGAAGAAGACCTAGCTGAAAAGCTTGAATACCTGCTGAAAAATCCTGATGAAATCCACAGAATAGGCGATGCAGGAAGAAGGACAGTTGTGAAAAAGTTTAACTGGGAAGATACAATCAAAGCAATAGACGAAACCCTGGACGAAGTGCAGGACTGGGTAATGGCTGAAGCAAAGTAGAATTCTAAATCTTAAGGCTTACAACATTGGAAACAGAATGCTCGTTCATTGACACTCCATAAAGATTGTCTGCCTCTGATATTAATGAATCGTTGTGGGAAATGACTATGTACTGAGCATTGTCGCAATATCTCCTGATTAGCTTTGCCAGTTTCTCGCTGTTGTGCTTGTCAAGCGCAGCGTCAACCTCATCAAGAATATAAAATGAAGCCGGCTCATGCTCCTGGATTGCAAAAATCAATGCCAAAGCTGTCATTGTCTTTTCCCCGCCGCTTAGCGAACGGATATCAAGGAACTTGTTTCCTGTAAGCCTTACCTTTACATTTACTCCGCCGTCAAAGACAGTCTCTTTGTCCTCAAGCTCAAGGGTTGCTTCTCCCTTTGTTGAAAGAGTGTTAAAGAAATTCTGGAAATTCTTGTTTACAACATCAAATGTGTTCATGAAAAGGTCTTTTTTCCTCTTGTCAATCTCTTCAATAAGCAGTATAACATCTTCCTTTTCCAATGAAAGGCTCTTTCTCTTTTCAGTCAGGCTATTATATTCCTTTTCAACTGAATCATAGATTTCCAAAGACCTCATGTTGACATTGCCTATGTTTTCCCTCATCTTTTCGAAATCATTTATCTCCTTCTTGAGCTCTTCCTCTGGCTTTTTCATGTCAAGTTCAACACCCTCATACTGCGAAAATTCGGAATTAAGCTCTGAAAGCTTTGTAACAACACCTGACTGCTCAATGCTTAGAGTATTCATCTCTATCTCC
>CAZLVM010000076.1:0-4771 GCA_964562875.1 uncultured Methanosarcinales archaeon
CCTATATTATATGACCTTGCAGAAAGGCTCAAATCTGACCGTTTCATAGGCTCTGAAGCAGGGGAATTCCCATACAAACCAATAGAATAGATTTTTACTACTTTTCCTATATGAAACCATAACCTTTTTATACCCCCCTGTTATTCTTAAAATTGAAGGGAGAAAGGAGCGAGAAAAGAGGGAAATGCTTTTTTCTCTGCTAATAAAAGCAGAATTAGGTGAATTAAGAGTGAAAATGAAGTTAAAGCCTATATTACCAAGTTTAAGAGAAAAAAAACGGTATTTGGCTTTTAAAATAATGTCAGAAGACAAAATAGGCGATTTTCAGCCAGTTTTAAATGCATTAAATACCAGCATCTACTCATTTATGGGTGAGCTGGGAGCTGCAAAGGCAGGAATTTTGCCTATGGCAGACAAGTATGATAATGCAAATCAAACAGGCATCATAAGGGTTTCCCACAAATATGTGGATGAGCTCAAATCAGCTTTAATGCTTATTAAGGAAATAAACGGAAATCAAGTGATAGTAAAAACAGCTGGCGTTTCAGGAATACTGAAAAAGGCCGGCAAGTACATAGGAGGGTGATAATACAATGCAACCAATGCCACATCAGCTAATGGGATACGACAGGGCTATTACAATGTTCAGCCCGGACGGCAGATTACTGCAGGTCGAGTACGCTAAGAAGACAGTAAAGCAAGGCTCAACAGCAGTTGGAATTGTCTGTTCAGACGGCGTCCTTTTGGTTACGGACAAGAGAATTATTGAGAAGCTGATTGTACCAGAATCAGTTGAGAAGATTTTCAAAATAGACGAGCACATAGGAGCAACAGCATCAGGTATTTTATCAGATGCAAGAGTGCTGATAGAAAGGGCACAGCTAAAGGCCCAGCAGCACAGAGTTAGCTATGACTCGCCTGTTGACACACTGACATTGATAAAAGATATTTGCTCTTTGAAGCAGATATGCACACAGTCAGCAGGACTAAGGCCTTTTGGAGTTTCAGTTCTTATTGCTGGAATAGACCATAACGGTCCGTCTTTATACGAGACAGACCCTACAGGAATATTTTTCCAGTATAAGGCAACTGCAATAGGAGAGGGAGAAGCAGAAGTGCAGGAAATCCTTGACAAAGAATACAAGGACAGCATGACCATAGAAGATGGCCTTAAGCTCTGTATCAAAGCATTGGCAAAAGTTCTCGACAAAAATTTTAGTGTTGAGAGAGTCGATGCAGCTTACATAAAGACCTCTGAAAAGAAATTTAGCAAAGTAGGGGCTGACAAAATTTCAGCAATCCTAAAGAAAAAATAGTTATAATAATAAGGTGAAATAAAATGACAGACGAAATTAAAGTAAAAGACAAAGACATAGCGGTTCCAGGCGAAACCCTTGCAACAGGCATGGGCTATTTGCCAAGCAACGGAACCTACAGAGAAGGAGACAATATTATTTCTTCAATGCTTGGTCTTGTAAGGGTAGAGGGAAAAGTGATAAAGCTTGTTCCTTTGTCCGGAGTTTACAGGCCAAAGAGAAATGATGTGATTATAGGCGAAGTTATTGACGTTCTTATCTCAGGATGGAGAGTCAACACAAACTCAGCTTATTCAGCAGTTCTTCCTCTGAGGGACGCTTCCTCAAGTTACATACCTAAAGGAGCAGACCTGACGCAGTACTTCGGGCTTGGCGATTATCTCTCAATGAGTATAACAAACGTTACCAGCCAAAACCTTATAGATGTTGCAATGAGAGGGCCTGGCCTGAAAAAACTTGTAGGCGGAAGGATAATCAAAGTAAATGCATACAAGGTTCCAAGAATCATAGGCAAGCAGGGAAGCATGATTTCTATGATAAAGCAGTCAACAGGCTGCAGGATAGTGGTCGGACAAAATGGAGTTATCTGGCTTGAAGGAGATCCAAAGAGCGAGTTTATTGCAGTAAACGCAATAAACATGATTGAGGAAAACTCTCATCTTTCTGGATTAACAGACAAGGTAAAGACGTTCCTAGAGAAAGAGACAGGAAAAAAGATAGCTCTAAATGTTCAAAGTGAAACTGTTAAGAGTGAAACTGTTAAAGGTGACTCAAATGGTATATAAGAAAAGATTTGACGGAAGGGGTTTTGAAGACCTAAGACCTATAGAGGCAAAGGTTGGAATTATTCCAAACGCAAACGGAAGCGCAATGTTCAAGATAGGCAACACAACAGCTCTTGCTGCTGTGTACGGTCCAAGGGAACTGCATCCAAAGTTTATGCAGGACCCGACAAAAGGCATTCTTAGAGTTCGTTACAACATGATGCCATTTTCAGGGCACGGCAATAGAGTAAGGCCAGGAATTAGCAGGAGGTCAAGGGAAATTTCGCATGTTGCGGCACAAGCCCTTCTTCCAGTTTTGGACCTTAAGGAATTTCCAAATTCAGTTGTGGACGTTTTCATAGAGCTTCCACAGACAGATGCAGGAACAAGATGCGCAGGCATAACAGCTGCTGCAATGGCTTTGGCTGATGCAGGGCTTGCAATGAAGGACTTGGTTGCTTCAGTTGCCATAGGGAAAGTTGATGACAAGATTGTTGTTGACCTTATGTACGACGAAGAAGCATACGAGGACGGACCTGTTGCAGACATACCTGTTGCAATGCTGCCAAACTCAGGAAAGGTTACACTTCTCCAAATGGATGGTGAACTTTCAAGGGAAGATCTGAAGAAAGCTTTAGAGCTTGCACAGAAGAAGTGCAAGGAAATCTACGAGATTCAGAAAAAGGCATTGAAACAGAAGTTTGAGGTGAAGTCAAAATGACTAAGGAGAACTTAATCAAGTCCCTCAAAGCAGGGATGAGATATGACGGAAGAAAGTTCGAAGAAATGAGGGAAGTTTCCATCGAGCCTAATGTATCAAATTCAGCAGAAGGAAGCGTAAGGGTAAAGTTCGGCAAGACAGAAGTTATTGTCGGAGTTAAGATGGGCCTTGAAACCCCATACCCAGACACCCCAGATCAGGGAAACCTAATGGTTAATGCAGAACTGCTTCCATTGTCAAGCCCGGAATTCGAGTCAGGACCGCCAGGAATAGCGGCTATCGAGATTGCAAGGGTTGTTGACAGAGGAATAAGGGAAAGCAAGGCAATAGACCAGAAAAAACTCTGCATAAAAGCAGGAGAACAAGTATGGTCAGTTATGGTGGATATCTGCACAATAAACGATGCAGGAAATCTTCTTGACGCTTCAGCTCTCGGCGCAGTTGCCGCACTGAAGAATGCCAAGTTTCCAAAGATTGACGGAGACGTATTAGACTATTCAGAGCATACCACTAAGGTTCCTCTAGACCATGAGCCTATAACAATTACTGCATGGAAAATCGGCGATACAGTTGTTGTTGACCCTCTTCCTGAAGAGGAAAAGGCTGTTGACGCAAGGCTGACCACTGCAATAATCAAGGATGGTTCGCTAAGAGCTATGCAGAAAGGCGGCTCAGAGCCTCTTACAATCGACGAGATTGACAAGATGGTAGGTCTTGCCCAGGAAAAGGCAAAGGAATTGAGGTCAAAGCTTTAAGATGGATAAAATGGTTGAAACTGAAGAAATAACATCCTTCACAAAATACGAGAAGGCAAGAATGATTGGCTCAAGAGCATTGCAGCTTGCAATGGGAGCTCCATTCCTCGTCAAGCTCGATGAGAAGGACTTGGAAAAGCTTGCCTTTAACCCAATCGCAATAGCAAAGATTGAGTTTGAGAAAGGAGTTCTTCCAATAACCGTCAGAAGGCCTATGCCAGGCGAGAAAAAAGCTAAGGCAATGGCAGCAGAAGCTGCTGAAAAAGCCAAAAGCGAAAAGCCTGCTAAGGCAGAATAATTTTTTTCTTTTTTATTTTTTTTTATTTCTTAAAGAATTAAGTAAAAAGAATAAAAAAATAAATTAAAAGGATTCCATGCTGTTTGTGTATGGTGTGCTTGATACTGCTTCAGCCTTTTTTAGCTCGCCAAGCCTTTTCTTTGCTTCGCCGCAGATTTGTCCGAGCATATTTGCACCGTAGACAGCCATTATCTCTTCACTTGTGGCTTTGGCATCCCCAATGTGAATTTCAGCATTGTTTGCCCTTTCATAGCTTTCCTCTGTATGGCCGAACTGGTCAATAATACTGGTCCATGTCATGCTTGCGTATGCCTGAAGTGTTTCCAGGTCATTGCATTTGCTTACAGCTGCAAGCTGCAGTGATTGGCAGGGGGATTCCCTTGCAACTTTTGCTACAAGCCCATCGTCAACTCTTCCTGTCATCAATGCCTGTCTTGCCATTACATTATTGTCATATGCAGGCTGGTTAACCTTGCCGTTAGTCCATACCGGATCTTTGCTGAATGCGTGCGCATCAACAATTCTGCTAAGATAATCAGAATCTTGTATTCTTGAAACTGCAACAGCCCTCATGTCTATTCCAGAGCCTGTCTCGGCTACATGCTTGAAATAAGCGTCTCCTGCCGCTTCGTGGTCTACTGCTTTCATTGCCTCCCACACAATATGGCCTGAGCCCGGAAGCTCATAATCTGAGAATTTTCTTGCAACCTGGTCAAGCCCGTTCACATTGTTTGGGCTTGCAGCAACAGTCCTGATAAGGGCTTTTGCCATCCTTCCCATTTCACTGTAGGAACTCTCAGGCTTAAAGTACTCTCCGTGCTCTTTTGCAAACTTTTCAAGCCTTTCCAAATCCAAAAGAATGTCAACCGCTTCTTGAGGGTCTATCCTCGCTACTGGTTGATAATTAACATTTACTA
>CAZLVM010000077.1:0-4718 GCA_964562875.1 uncultured Methanosarcinales archaeon
GATATACAACAGGTGTTTTCTTTTCTTTTAGGAGCTTCAGAAGCTCTTCTTCTGTGACAATCTCATCTGTATTTCTTTTGATTAGCTCCAGCTTCTCTTTTGGTTCCATATCCCGAAAATTACCCGTATTCATATAAAAACTTTTCCTACTATGCGAATTATCACTGGACATATGTAGGCAAATTATATAAATAATGCAGGAAACTCAATGAGCATGAAAATATCAGTTACATTTCTTTCAAGTTATCTTTACTGCGCCAGAAAGCTGTATCTTGAGAAGGTTTTGGGCATAAGATCTCCAATCCCACAAGATGCAATAATAAAAGGCAGCATAAGACATCATGTTTATGAGGGTATAAACAAGGTTTTTGAAGAATTAGTAAAAGGAATAAAAGAGATTGATTTTGATAAGATTTTTGCAAGCTTTAGAGAAAAATACCTGGAGATACTAAGAAATACAGTCATAAGAAACAAGGAAAAGCTGAAAGAAATAAAAATCCCCCTTATGGAGTTTTTTTCTGATGTCAAGCCAATGATTGTAAGCGAAGCGCATTACAGGGCAGACAGAATTTTTAAGTTTATCAGAGAAACAGGATACTTAGGAGATGATTTATGGGCAAATTTGACTCCTAAAGTAAAGCCAGAATACAGAGTGGAAAATGATGAAATTGGTCTTAAAGGAGTAATAGATGAGCTTGAAGTTTATGAAAAATATTTTGTGCCTGTTGAGCTGAAAACAGGCAAGTCTCCCATGAACGGAGTTTGGCCAGGTCATAAAATTCAGGTAGCTGCGTATGCTATGCTGATTGAAGCGCAATTTGGGGTTCTTATTGAAAAAGGAGTTATAAGATATTTAGATTCAAATCAGTCTAGAGATGTTGTGATGAATCCATTTCTAAAGGAAGAAGTTATGGAGTTAATAAAAAAGGTAAATGAATTGCTTAAATCTCCAAAACTTCCGGAATATGCAGACAATGAGAATAAATGCACAAATTGCGATCTAAAAGATTTTTGTTATGATGAAGAAGGGCTTAAGAAAAAGGCAGAAGCTCTCAAAGCCATGAATTAGGGGGTTTCAAATGGCTAATAACTGAATATAAGCCCATTTAAAGCAAAAACAAAAGATTTAAATAGGAATTAAGTCTCCATTAACGTGTAAAAAAGACAGTATTTTAAGAGGAAAGGTGAAACAATGGCAGAAGAAGACAAAAAATTTTCTAAGCAAATCATAGGCAAAACAGTTGTAAGCAAATCAGGAAAAAGGTTTGGTGAGACTGGCGATGCTATATTTGAGACAAGGTCAGGAGAGCTCATTCATATAGTGCTAAAGAATCCTACAGCTTACGCAGACAAGATAGAACTGGAAAAGAACAAAGAAGGGCAGGCATTAATACCTTTCAGCGCAGTAATTGCAGTAGGGGACTTTATAGTTGTTTCTGAAGAAGACATAATTTAGTCTTCTATTTTCAATTTTATTTTTTTGTTACCAAAAATATTTAAATGGAGCTAGTTTCCTTTTTACAATGCCAAGCACAATCTGGACAGAAAAATACAGGCCCAAAGACTTTTCTGATATTAAGGGCCAGAAAGATATTGTTAAAAGAGTGAAAGCTTTTGTTGAGCAGCAAAACATGCCTCATCTTCTTTTTGCAGGTCCTGCAGGCATAGGAAAGACATCGCTTGCATTGGTTATATGCAAAAAACTATTTGGAGATGAATGGGCTCACAACATTCTTGAGCTTAACGCCTCTGATGAAAGAGGCATAGATGTAGTAAGGAACAAGGTAAAGGATTTTGCAAGGACAAGAGCGATATCAGACGTGCCATTTAAGATAATTTACCTTGACGAGTGCGATGCCCTGACAAAGGAAGCCCAACAGGCCCTAAGAAGGACAATGGAAAATTACACTCAAACATGCAGATTTATACTTTCAGCAAACTACAGCAGCAAGATAATAGACCCAATACAAAGCAGATGCGCAGTGTTCAAGTTCAGGCCGCTTGAAAAAGAGGATGTTTTCTCGATAATAGAAAAAATAAAGAAAGAAGAATCTTTAAATATTGATGAAAAGGCGGAAGATGCGCTGTTTGAGGTTTCAGGAGGAGACTGCAGAAAAGTTGAGAATGTCCTGCAAAGCTGCGCAGCACTATCTAAAGAAATAACCGCTGAAATTGTCTATTCCATGGCGTCTGCCGCAAAGCCAAAAGAGATAAAAGAGACGCTTGAGACAGCTGTGAAAGGAGATTTCATAAAAGCAAAAAACATGCTTCTGGACATAATGCTAAAATATGGGCTTAGCGGGCTTGATGTCATAAAGCAGATACAGAGAGAGATATGGAATCTTGATATTGACAACAGCAAAAAAATAAAGCTTATTGAGAAGTGCGGAGATACAGAGTTTAGAATGGTTGAAGGGAGCGATGAATTCATACAGCTTGAAGCGCTAATTGCACAGTTTGTTGTTGTTTCTGAATAGGATTAATTTTGGCATATCAATTTTGGACTGTTGCCACGCTATGCGGGCTTTTTTAAGCCAATGCTGCGCTTCGTGTTGATTGTGTTTATGCTTCTTAATAGGAGTCTCACGCAGACAAACAATGTTTAGATAGAGTACTTCGCTTGGTGGCAATAGCCCTTACTCTTTTGAGCCGATACTGCGCTCCGTGCTGCTTCTGTTAATGCTTCTTGAAAGGAGTCACGTGTAGAACAATGTTTAAATTAAATACTTCGCTTGGCAGTACCGGCTCTTCTTCGCTTGGTGGCAACAGAAAAAAAGAAAATAAAAAAACAAAAAAGAAATCAGTTTTTACTCTCCCGAGTGCTTAACTATAACCTGTGTTGTTACGTCATCCTCATAGTCGTACCAAGCGGTTATTGTCATAGGGGTTATGAAGTCTGCAGCAACTGAAACAGGCTGAGTGCAGGTAATCTGCCTTGAACCGCCAATCAGCTTTATAGTGCCAATAGTTGCTCCTCCATCGCCAAGCCCGCTGCATGCAAGCCCTGGAAGGCCGGTTGCAACCTCAACATTAACAGAGTCCTCAAATGCTCTTGAACTTTTGTCACATGTTGATGCCTGCGCATAAATGTTGCCATTCCCTATGTGCTCTACATTGAACGAGAAAGCAAACTTGTCCTTTGACCTTGCGCTTTCAGTAAGCTTAGTTATCTGGACAGGAGCGCCAGAGTTGTACACTCTTTTTTCCTCGTTAACTTCGCAGATTCCGTCTTCTTCAGGGTTTATGAGATTTTCCCTGACACACAATGCAGCAGTTGCTATTGTGCTATAAGTGTAGCAGACATCCGCTTTTATTGGGAATGTAAGCTGAGTTCCTGTTATAGGATTAACATGGTTTAAGTTATTGAATTCCACATAAGCCTCTGGAGGTTCAATCCTGTTTCCCTGCACGTCTTTTTTAACAGGCTCAAGGTCTTCATCAGGATTTGTTACAAGGTCTGCTGATGTAACACCAAATTCACCAGGCTCAAAGCCAGTGATTGAAACCTGGACTGATTCTTTTGGCACAAGGAATTCCCCTGCGTTTTTGAGTTTAATTATGATGTCAAAAGGGAAATCCCCTCCATCAAGAACTTGTTCAGGCGGAGTGTTTTGCGCAAATGACATCACAATACCACTAGTGCCTCCTATGAACGGTTCCTCATTGATTAGATTATCAACTGTTCCCTGCTGGCATGCTGTGCTGAAAAGCATTAAGCATACAGCCAAAATAATAATTGCTTTTCTCATTTTTTATCAACCTCTCATGTTTTTACGGAGTTCTTATAATATTAATATTTCTCATTATGCTTGATTTGTAGCCATACTCAATCTCTATTGTTAATGGTGTTGTGTATGCAGGACCCTGTGTTGGGTTTCTTAGCTCGCAGAAAAGCTCGCCATGGCCTGACGGGTCAAGCCTTAAGTAGTTTCCTTCTGGCTTGCATGTGCTCAATATCTGCCTGCCGCTAACTTCAACATTCCTTATTCTTACATGATTAACTTCGTTGTATTCAAGAGGAGATGCGCTGTACGGACTGCATCTCTGCACAAGACCTGCGCCTGGCTTGAAAACAACACCTCCTCCAACATTATCTATATTTATCTTAAATCTTGTAACTCTCGGGGCGGCATCAACTTCAACAGAGCTTATTGCTATTGGAGCTCCCTGCGAGCCATAGCCTATGCTGCCAGGAGTGCATACTTTCCTTGTTTCTGTTAGCGAAAAAGGGTCTGGGTCAACGCATATGTTTTCGCTGCCGACTGTTTCGTATGAATAGCATGCAGTTGCCTGTAAAGGAGTATTATATTTGTCAATTCCTTTGCTTCCAAGATCCCTCACAGTCGCCTTGAATTCAACAGTGTCATAGTTGCCTTCAGGATTAAACTGTGTTTTTCCTTCAAGCGCAGGAATAGGCATGCCATTTGCTGGTATGCCTGGTATGATAGATGGGTCAAATCCGCTTAGATATACCCTTCCTGAAGCAGAGCTGACATCAGCAGAGCCCCTGTTTCTAACTTCAATTATAACATCAAATGGCTGGTCATCATATATTTGCGCAGGCGGATAGTTTGCAAGAAAGTCAATATAAAGTCCTTGGCTGCCTGACCTATAGTCAACAGCAACCGGCTGTCCAGCACCACCTCCACTGCCTCCAGCGCAGCCAGCTATAAATAGCATAATGGCCATTGCTGCAAGAATGCCTGCATTTTTCATTT
>CAZLVM010000078.1:0-4680 GCA_964562875.1 uncultured Methanosarcinales archaeon
TCTCTATCTCCTCTTTTGTTGCTTCCTGCTTTTTCTTGTAAAGATCTGTGTCAAATGTAGAAATCTCCTCGTTAAACGAACTTATCCTTTCAAACATACCCTTGAACTTTGAATTATATTCCTTCTGTTTTTCATCTTTTTCCTTCAGTATTTTCTCCTTGTCCTTGACCATACTGTTCAAATCTTTTATCTCCCCATTGAATCCATCTTCCTCCTTGCCTATGTCGCCAATAATTTTTGAGGTGTTCTCCTGATCTCTTACAAGAATATCCTTTACCTGAACATTTATGTTATTGATATCTCCTTCAAGTTTTATCAGCTCTTCAGCAAGCCCCCTCTTCTTCTCATCAAAAGTGTTAAGCTCTGCAATAAGAGTTGGCTTCCTAAGAGCGCTCATCGCCTCCCTTAAACTCTGCTTATTGATTTTCAGGCTTGCAAGCTCTTTGTTTTTTTCGCTTACATTTGAAACAGCCTCGTCAAGGGCTTTCTTTGCACCTTCCAGATTCTTTTTCAAATCTTCCTTGTATGATTTTGAGGCTTCAAGGTCTCCTGAATCTAAGTGAAGGCCTTTTTCAACCTTCATTATCTCTCCTTCAATCTTTGCCTTAAACTCCCTAAGCCTCTGAATGTTTTCCTCGTTTTCCTCCCTCTTGTTCTCAAACGAAGAAATCTTGTTTTGAATTTCAGCAATCCTTCCATTTACATTGTCAATGCTTGAAGTAAGCTCTTTTTCTTTAAATGCGCCCCCTGTCTTTTTGTTCCTAAAGCCGCCGGTCATAGCGCCTGAAATCTCAGCAAGGTCTCCTCCAAGAGTGACCATTCTTGACTTCCCTATCCCAATGCGCCTTGCAGTCTCTATGTTGTCAACAACAAGAGTGCTCCCAAATACGTGCTGGAAAGCCTTCTTGAATTTTGGGTCAAACTCAACAAGATCTATTGCAAGGCCATGCGCGCCGTTTGTGCCCTTTAGCGCTTTTGCGTCAGTATTGCTGCCTTCAGCTTTTATCTTATTTAGAGGGAGAAATGATGCTATTCCAAACTTGTTTTCCTTTAGGTATTTTATGCATTCTGCCGCAACAGAGTCATTCTCAACAATAATGCTGTTTATCCTTCTTGCAGCTGCAATCTCCAATGCTGTTGCGTATTTTGAATTTACGCTGCCAAGCTCTGCTATTGTGCCGTAAACACCGCCAAACTTTGACTTGTTTGCAAGAATCTTTTTTATGGCTATTGAACCGCTGACCTTTTCCTGAATACCTATGTTCTTTGCCTCAAACCTTGCAAGGTCTTCTGTGCATTTCAGAAGCTCTTTCCTCAATCCGCCTATTTCAGCAGCCATCTCAGAATCGGAATTAAGAAGTTCGTTAAGCTCAACAGTTGTCTTTTTGAACTGTGTCTTATTGTTTTTCAGATTGTCAATTTCCTTTTTGTGCACTTTTTCAATTTCAAGCACTTTTGAAATTTTCTCGTCAATTGTCTGGATCTGGATTTCAAGTTTGTCCTGCTCCCTTAAAAGCCCCTGCTGCTTTTCCCTTAGCTCGTTGACCTCTAACTGCTTCTTGTCAGCTTCCCTGTCAATGTCTTCAATCTGCTTATTCAGATTTTCCTCCCCGCCCAGATTGTTCTTTTTCTTGAAAATACTAATACTTTTGTCGATGCTTTCTTTTTGCTGGCTTAGGTATTCCTTTTTTTCTTCAAACTCTTTTTTTTGGGCGTTAAGCGCCAATATTTTTTCCTCAACCTCGCTGAGATTTTTCTGGAGAAGTTCTCTTCGCTGTGCAATTCTTGCAAGCTCGTTGTTGCAGCTTCCAACCCTTGCTCTCATTGTTGAAATATCAACCCTAAGATGCTCTATTTCCTTCTGAAGAGAAAGCTGCCCGGTTTCACCGTGCTTTTCAATCTTTTTTGTTATTTCCTTTATCTCCTCTTTTCTCTTTGCTATTTCTTCATTAATCTTTTTTGCATCCTCATTCATCTTGTTGAGGGTCTTTTTCTTTTTGTCAATCTTTGACTGGAAGCTGTTCTTTTTTGCCTCAACCCTGTCAATCTGCCTTTTCAGGTATGATGCATTATTCTGCTTAATCTTGTCATTCAGCCCTTTATACTTCAAAGCCTGGTCACGGTCCTTTCTAAGATCCTTCAAGCTTTTTTCCCTTTCCTTGAGGATTATCTCTGCCTGGTTCAGCTTTTCATCAACCCTTCCAAGCTCGTTTAGAGACTTCTGCTTTTTTTCCTCGTAGACAGAAATGCCTGCAATTTCCTCTATAATCTGCCTTCTTTCAACAGGAGGCATTGCAACGAAATGCACAATGTCTCCCTGAAGAATTATGTTGTACCCGTCAGGATTAATCTTTGCCAAAGACAAAAGGTCAAGAACCTGCTGCCTTGTTCTGGTCTTGTTATTTATCTTGTAGACGCTTTGGCCTGTATGCTTGACAATCCTGGATATTTTGATTGTGCTTTCTTCACTTGGGAACACTTTGCTGTAATTGTCAAAATATATGCTTACTTCGCCGTCCTTTGAAGGCTTCTTGGTCTTTCCGCCGTTGTAGATTAGATTCGAACTCTTTTCAGCCCTCAACCCCTTTGCGCTGCCCTTTCCAAGGACAAAACAGAGAGCATCAAGCACATTTGACTTTCCTGAACCGTTTGGACCTAAAATTACGTTAAAGTCATCCCCAAACAGGAATTCAGTCCTTTTTCCAAAGGACTTAAACCCATTCATAACCATTCGCTGTATCTTTGTCACTAATAGTCCCCTCACTACACTATATACTATTTTCTAGATAGATTTTATATATAAATGCTACGGTTAGAAGTCACCCAGTTTTGCCTGTTTTTGCTGGGTGATTACGTTTTTATATGATGCCCATGTTGTTCGGAATATCTCTTTGTAATCCTTGTAATGCTTTTTGAGGAATCTTTGAGTAGTTTCATCAGAAGGGTATCCAGAGCCAAAGTTAATTCCAACCTGTTCCTTGAGCTTTTCTATTTCCCTGTCCCTTGTTACTTTTGCCAGGATTGAAGCAGCAGCAACAACAGGGTAAGTTGCATCTGCCTTGTGCTCTGCAAAAATCTCCATTTTCTTGTTATTCAACTGCTCTCTTATTTCTTCGCGATACTTGCTCGTATTATTTGATGGACAGTCAATCACCAGTTTGTCAGGATTAAGCTTGTTCGCTATTTTTACCATGTGAAGAGCCTCAAGCTTGTTAAGGTTTAATGATGCATCGTTCAGCGCATTATCTATCTCTTTTGGAAGTACGATACTTATTTCAAAAGACTTTACCATCTTCTTTATCTGGTCAAAAAGAATCTCTCTTGTTCTTGGGGTGAGGAGCTTTGAATCCTTTGCGCCAAGACTCTTCAGCTTTGGCTCGTCTTCCTCGTCAATCATCACTCCGCAAATTACCATAGGACCTATCACTGGTCCTCTTCCAGCCTCATCTATTCCACATATAGTTACCATTTCAAATACTCCGCATTTGTAATGTTGCAAATTTTTTGCAAATTTGCACCATTTTTACCTAAATAAATTAAGGAACATTAAAAAAAGTTTCCCTATTTTGGATGATTCTTCGCTTGAAAGCTCAAAATTGTAGCTGATATCATCTATTTTCAAAACTGTGCCTTCCTCAACATCAAAAACAAGCCCGACCTCTCCTGAAGCAAAGCTGGTCTCAAGATAACAAGTTTCCACGCATTTGTCCTCAAAAAACAGTCTTGGAATTTCATCCCCTGCAAGAGTCTTGCCCATTTCATCAAACATGCCAGTTATTGACTTTGACAATGCATTTCTATTATTATTGTACGCAAGCGCAACAAACCATGCCCCTGAGTTATCCTCAATAAATGCGTTTGCCCTGCCGCTTCCAATAACCTCGCCTGACATTTTTATGGAAGCAAGCTTCATCCCGGCAGGTATGTCCAAAGACAAAGTATAGACAGAAACCCTGTCAAGCTCAAGACCTGCATAAGACCTGTACTCATTTGAGCTTGTCTGCGTAAACCCTGTTATCTGCTTAAATGCAGAGACAGGCATTAAACTAATGCAAATGACCAAAATTAGAATTAATAGGTTTTTTATCATCTCTTTCCTTCTATAACAGCACGATTAAAAGTTTAAAAACCTTGCGGTAAACTGATTAGAAATTGCCTTCATGCCCCATCTTTTTCTCTATTTCTGAAAGAACATTGCTGAAGGTCTTGCGTATGCTCCTTGACATGTCCCACTTATCCTGATCCCTTTCATTGTTTGCCTCAATAATATGTGTTGGGGCAATAACCTTAACTGCAATTTGATACTGCTTTTTGCCCCCTTTATCTATTGTCTTTATGTGGAAGGAAACAGAAGTAAGATTATGCATGGTCATCTTGATTTTTTGATAGTATTCTGTGCAAAGCTTGTTAACCATGTCCCTGTCAGGCTCGGTTAATTCAGAAACTCCTGTCAATTGTATTATTTCTTTTTCTGCCATAAGATATGTTCTGCCAAACTCGTATTTATACCTTTTGTTTTTAAGAAATAAGAAAAGAATAGCGAGGGGTGGATATGAACGTCAGCACCATGGCAAGCCATGGTTCCGACACCTCCATGGGATTTTCTCGCCCTGCTCGAAAATCAAAAAAGAATAGCGAGGGGTGGATATGAACGTCAGCACCATGGCAAGCCATGGTTCC
>CAZLVM010000079.1:0-4665 GCA_964562875.1 uncultured Methanosarcinales archaeon
CATAAGTACAAGAGACATCAAAGTTCTTGGAGCGCAATAGATAGACACTTTCATAGCAGACTGCATGAAAGAAATTGAAGCTAAAAAATAGCCATATATAAAATTTAAACAATATCTTTAAATATTTAAAAAGCTATATACTATTAGAAAATGATAGGCCATGGGTTAGATACAGAAGATGCAATAAGATTGGTTATTGATAAGACTATTCCATGGAAAGGCGTTGCGTTCCGAGTTAAAAACCCTGCTGATGCTAAAACTGCAAAAGAGGGATTGGATAAACTTCTTATTTCTGAGGGATATCTTCCATCAATGAACGGGGGCCAGCTCGTATATGCAAGCGGAAGATTTACTCAAGAAGAAATAGAAAGAATGCGAACATATGCTGAGAGCTGCCCAGTTGCTTATGATTTTATTGCTGTAAACGGTACAAAGGCTGACTTTGACGGCCCATACTGGTTTAAGAATATTCCCTGGGAATAAAAATTCTCCTGCAGAATTCTAAGAATCTTTCTTTCAATACTCCATCATGTTGAACTTCCTTGTAAAGCCTGTTTGCAAGAGCTGCTGCAAACCTTGTGTTCTGGGGCTCTATGTCATCCCCAATTATGCCTGCATGCTTTTCAATTCTTGCCATTAGGGATGGGTTTGCCTGTATGAATGGGTCTTCAATGAGCGGCGTTGCATCTCCCTCCTCGCAAAGGTACCTAAAATAAACATTATGGACAAGTTCCAGATTGTCATGCTCTTCCTTAAGGCTTTTTTCAAAAACAGCCACCCTATTCTTCCCCAGAAATTTGGCATAATTCAGAGCCATATCCGCATCTTTTATCATAGCTGCGAAAGTATCGCTTAAGAATCTTGCTCTATCTTTAGCATCCTTTTCACGTGCCTGCATCACAATTTCAGCAACATCCCTTGTCCTAACACCAAAAGTAGATGTTATCCTTTCCATAAGTGATACGCCCTTAAGCTCCCCAAACTGCTCTGACTCTACCCTTGCGCGCAGTTCTTCTGCAATATCATAGCCCTGCCTGTCAGGAGTGTAGGGGAGAGCTATCAGAAATTCATCTCCCGCCTCTGAACTCCTTCCAAAAACACCTACAAAGTCAGAGCATACAGCCTCTTTTTCAGCTTTGCATTCCTGAATCAATCTCCCCAAATGAGAGATTATATCATTTCCTGCATCGTGTCCCGCAAGATCGTTTATTGCCTTGAAATAATCTATGTCAAAAACTATGACTGTATAATTAGGGTCTGCATCCAAGCAGGAAGTGCTTAATTCTACAACCATTTGATCAAACCTTGATCTGGATTCTGCCCTGAAATCCTTATCTGTGAAAAGCCCGGTTCTGGAATCAAAACTCCTTTTGATATCTTTGCCTTTACCCATATTAATGCATAGTAACACTCGAACATTTATAAAGCTTTTAAACAAAATTCGCAAATGTTTGGTATAACTAACATGGGACAAAATACCATTTTCTTTATAAATGCCCTATATTTACACTATGTATTAGGGAGTGAATCATGTTTACCACAGCAAAAACTACAGAAGGTCTTGATTTTCACATAGGCTTAGTAGCAGATACTATCGCCAGAGACTATGCAGGGCTTCTTCATGCATCTCAAAGGCCTGAAACTGATTTGCTTTTTCTAAGACAGGAGATAAGAAAGCATATTGAAGATCCTAAAGCAGAAGCTCTTGGACAAGGAGACACTGAAGATAAGGCTCTTGATAACATGGTGAAAATTGCAACTGCTGAAAATTTCCACATAGTAAACGAACATGCTGTAAGGCAGATGTCATGGACAACAATAGAACAGCCTGAAGCAAGCCCAAAAGAAAAGGCAACTTTGAAAAGCAGGCTTCCTGGATTTTTATCAGGAATTTTGGAAAAAGTGCTTGGAAAATACGCTGCAAGGCTATTGCCTGCATCTGAAACACCAAAGCCAGCTGAAAAAACATGGAAAAACACATCTGCAAGAGGGCAGCTTTACAATTTTAATATTCTTGAAGGAAGAAAGCAGGATTTTGAAGAGCTTATTTACGCAGGAATGACACACGACGGAATATGTGATTATGAAGATGACATTCTTTACAGGACACTTATTAACAAATGGATAAGAACAAGAAAAACAGGCACAGGAAGTGTTCTTGTAGACAAGGCATTTGAAAGAAAATGCTGGGAAAGGGGAGAAAGGTTTGGCTCTCATGACCTTGAAGGAATTGCGCAAAGAATATTTTACAGGGAGCTTGGAAAGATTATGGAAGGCACAGATGATATATCCCATGCGCCCATAGAAAAAATTGAAATTAAGGAGTTTCTGAAAAGATATGTTACAGCATTGACAAAGGCATGGGCAATCACCGGCGACACTGAGAAATTTGGAAATCTCAAGAATAAACTTAGTACTAATGGAATAGGTGAAGAAACTTTTAAAAAATATGTCCAGGAATTCAAGGCAATGTACACGCCAAGGGCTTATTTTGCCCAGCTTTTTACAGGAGTAAGAAACCTTGATGTAAATCTTGTTGACGAAGAATCAGAAAAATTGACAAAATGCAGAGAAAATGCTTTTAAAACAAGCAAGAATCCATTAGACATAGTTGATGAATTTGCAATATCAATGGAATATCTAACAAAAACTGTTCTTTCAGCATGGGTGCCAGGATATAACGGAAGCGATGAGCATATTCAAATGGCTTCTGACTGGATTTATTATTCAAGGCTTGATGCAATAAGCCAGGACAAGCAGGCAAAGGCGCACCATAAAAGGACTGAACTTCAACTGCTAAAGGAAGCGCTTGAGCAGAAAATGGGCACAACAGGCGGATTTACCATAGAAGACGGCGCACCAATTGATGATTTTATGCAGGAAGATCCTGAAGTAGCAAGGCTTAAAGCTGAAATTAAAACCAGAAAAAAAGAAATTGAAAATGCGCTTGTTGTTGATAATGATGATGTTTCAAAAGCATTTTATGCTGCCCTCTCAGAAATGGATGTTCTGGTGGGCGATAAGAAGAACCCTATGAGAAGAAGAGACGTAGCTAATGCAGTTCATGATTACAGAAGGCAGACAAGCACTGAAGACCTTGTGTTTGAGAGAATTGCAGGGCTTTACACAGAAATAACTCTTGATTACACTGATGGACAGGATAATGTAGTGGGCATAACCCCTGTTGCAAGTGAAAGCCCTGAAAAGCAAAAAGCAGTGGAAAGGGCAAAGGCAATAATCACAAGCAAAGTAGCCCACCACAGGAAAAGTACATACATGACTGCAGATGCTTTTGAGGGTGTTGTTGCTGATGTTGTTGCAGAGCTAAGAGCTGACCATCTCATTGACAGAGTTTCAGATGATAAGTGGGCAGACAGGGCAAGAGTTTATGAAAATGCAATGATTGCAATAGTAGAGCCTATGAAGCTTGAAAGCATAATCAGCGCGCCAAGGTATCCAAGAAAAGTTGAATTTGACTATCTTATACAGTCTGCATGCAAATATTTCCAGGAAGGAAAAATAAGTGAAGGAGAAGCGTTATGGGCAATCCAGCACCTTGAGTTTGAAGAGCTTTCTCAAAATCTTTTTGACGAAGTGTTTGACGAACTGAACGAAAAACTTGAAGGAAGAGCTCCAAACATGTTTGGGTTTGAAAGCGCTTTCCAGCTCTTTGAAGAAAGAAGAAAACTGCTCATGGCAGAATACCCTTCAGGACAAGTTTATCTGCCTTCAATTGTTTTGGCATATCTCGGAGGAGGCGACGGCAAGATGCCTACAATAAAAGGAATTGAATTTTTTGAAAATAAATATAACAAAAAGCATGATTACAATAGATGGGTAAGAAGCCAGATGGGCAGATGGGGAAAGAAAGGGAAAGCTGTAGAATTTGGAGATGTTGTTGACCATCTTTGCGATGACCAGTTTGTCCAGATGTGGAAGGCAAAAGGAGAATCAATGCCAACCCCAGAAGATCTTTACAAGGCAAGAGTAAATGCAGTCAATATTGCAAAACAGACAGACAAGAAGTTTGGACACGAACCTAATGCTGTTGCTGATGAAAAGAATGTTAACAGATTCTATGCAAGCCATCTTAAGAAGTATGCAGCTGCAGTAAGAAACCATAAGGCAGAGCTTGAGAAAAAGCATGATATAGCTTCTAAAGAAGTAATAGAAGCAACTTTCAGCGCAAACCCATTCAGAAGAGCAGCTGAACAAGTATTTCTGGGAAGAATGTTTAATGATAGTTTGTATAGGGTTGCGTAAAATTCTTAGTATTTGTTAATTTGGAATGATATTATACCAAAATAGAAACTTTTAAATATGATGTGGTTATTATGAATGAGATGGCGCAAAAAACACTTTTCAGAAATGTTGTAGGGGATTCTCCAACCTCAAAAGTTGTTGAGTTTTTAATAACTGGAAGAGAGCTTGACTATTCTCTGTCTGACATTGCAAGAAATTCTTCAATAGGGTGGACTTCCCTGCACAGAATTTGGGATGCGCTGGAAAAAGCAGGAATTGTCATGCAGACAAGAACTGTTGGAAAAGCAAAGCTTTTCAAATTAAACATGCAAAACAGGATTGCGAAAGAGCTTGTCAGGCTTTACGACACAGTTTTGCTTAATGAAAACAAGAAATCTTTAAGAAGAAAAGTGGTTGCCTAAA
>CAZLVM010000080.1:0-4635 GCA_964562875.1 uncultured Methanosarcinales archaeon
TTCAGAATAGCAACACCATCCTTTATTTCCTCAATCCCTATCTCATTGCTTAGTTCAGTTTCCATTTTTTATTCCGCAGATTTTGTTCTGCTTTATTTCGTCAGACCTTTCAAGCCACATTGCAGGGGTAAGATATGACCTTCCTCCGCCTGGGACATTTGTGAAATATGATGAGTAAAGCCCTAATAGCTCGTTGTTGTCAAGCTTTTTCATCTTTACTCCGCACGGCTTTAATGATTCCATGCAGTTCTGTACCCTGTCATTCAGGGCTCCCAATGCCTTTTTGTAGGCTGGGTCATCCTTGTCAAGCCCTGAAATGGATTTTCCCTTTAGCCAGTCTCCAATTGATTTGAAAAATGACTTGTTTGACTGTATTGACATTGTTAATGGGAGTATGATGTAGAAAACTCTGTTTCTCACATTCCTTTTCTCTACAAATTCACTTATCCACTTTTTGAATGAGTTATGTCTTTTAGGGTCTCTCTTTGCATATTCTTTTTTGCCAAGGTTCTGCAGCCAGTTTGTCATGTTAAGGTCAATTGACCTGCAGGTTACCTGAACTTCGTAGTCAAGGCTTCTTAGCCAGTTCCTGTATGTGTTCATGACATATTCCTGCTGTTCTTTTCCGAGTATTGCAAAGTCAATAGGATTTGTTTTTAGTATTGCGAGCATTTTGCCGCTTTTCAAAAATACAGTATCATCGTTTATTTCCTTGATTGAGATAAATGAGTCAATTTTTGAGTCATAGTATCCTGTGTTCCTCAGGCTTTTCTTGAGGTTTTGCTTGCTGACCCATTTTTCATCAACTTTTCCGTACATGAAAAGAAATCCAATCAGCACAATAGGCACAGTCATGATTATTTTAAGGTACATTGGAACAGTCGGCATCTTTGCAAAAACAAAGAAAAGAGCCAATGCCATTGCTGAAGCATATCCAAACTGCTTAAAGCTCAGCCCCCATATGAAAAGCTCTGAATACTTTGTTAAATTCTTTGGAATCTTGTATGCCATTTTTAAGCAACCTCCTCAGAGCTTATGCCTAGCTGTGAAGATCTCATTATGGCAACTCCAACAAGTACAAGGTGCAGCACAACTGCGACTGCAAGAGCTGATGCCATTATGCCTATGTCCATTATATAATCCCCGCCCAAAATCTTGTCTGCAACTGCAAACACTGGGAAAAACAGCACAGGAAGGAAAAGCTCCACTACGTAAAGTATTGCGAGCACTTTTCCAAAAGCCTTTGTCGGCTGGAAAAAGAAAAGCACGACAATCAATGGCGCAAAAACTGTCAAAAGTATAACCAGCATATTTCTTAAGTACATCAAAAGAACATACGCCCATCCACTTATGAGAAGTATGGGCGTTGCAACAGCCAGCGAGCTGAACTTGTTGTATGCTGACTGCACATAATCAGCGTCATCTCCACTTTCCTCGGAATCGATAAGGTCTTGCCAGGGGTCTGCATTCATGAAGTCTTGGGTGTTGTCTGACTCAACAACCCATGTTGCGCCTACAGAAACGTCATATACCATGCCTGCAAGGTAAAATGCTATATTTGCAAATATAATCATGTAAACAAATGCAATCAGCTGCTTCTTTGCTCCAAACCTTTTCTTAGGATCTGTTCCTGAAACAATGTACAGAGTTCCTGCGTAGGTTATTGCAAGAAGGATAATCAGGCTTGCTATGTTTTTAACGCTTGATTTTATATCATTAAACGCATTAGTATCTTCAGTAATATCTTTGTATCCTGTAGTGCTTGCTTTTACACTTTCCATAAGGAATTTGCTGGAGTCTGCAAGTGTATGAGCCCATATATTGAAGTTTGTTTCCTGGTGGCATTGTTCCTGGGATTCTATGTCAAAGGTTTTTCCTCCTGAACAGGATTTCCCTATAACGCTTGCCTGAGCTAGCGGAACAATCAAAAGTGCAATTAGCAAAAGAAAAATGAGCTTTTTCATCTTTCCATCGCCCCCATGTATTTTCCGCATGCAAAAATAATTCCGTATGCTATAAATCCCATTACAACAATGTTAAAATAATCATTTATATTGCTCCTTTTTGTTGATATTGAGGTTCCTGCGGCTTTCACAGAACTTCTTTCACTATCTCCTGAAAAGGAGGCAGTTATTGTCTTGCCGCCATATTCTGCATCAAGGCTTATTGTTTCCCTTCCGCTGGAGCCTGTTTTTACATTATATTTTTTATCCCCGTAAGTTATGAGTATGTCTGCAGCATCATCACCGTTGTCAGAGTCAAAGTCAACTTTAATTTCAACAGTATCTTCAACATCATAAACTTGCTTGTCTGTACTGACTTCAAGTGTTGTTGTTGCTTTTTTGAATGAGTTGCATTCTTCAACTATTCTTCCAAAAGGGTTAAAGTAGCTGAAAAAGCAATCTTTGTCATCTTCTACATTATATGTGAATGTGGTAAATTTTGCTGTTGAGTTTGTAGTAGCATCAATAAATGCATCGTGGCTGTAATAGCTTGTTCTTCCAGGGTTTTTATTAACTGTAAGTATGTTGTATGGCAAAACTGCAGCAGTGATTGTGTATTCGCTTGATTTTTTTCCAACCACTCCATTTTTCATTTGTATTTCATAATCGTCCGCATCACTTGTAACAATTCCTTGAGGTGTTGTTTCAATGTGCGAGAATGTCACTTGGTGAGTTTCCAAATCAGGATGAAACATGTTCGCATTTTTCAGCTCATTAGAAATCATCTTCGATTCGGATTTATAGGTCCTTTCATCACTCAATCTGCAATAGTACCTGTCTCTATGACCATCTCTGTCTCCGTCATCATCATAACACCAGCTTGTGCATTCTTCTTCTCTGTTCCACCTATATTTTCTTTCATAAACCATAGATTTTAGGTCAAGTTCTGTTTTAAAAGTGTTAATTTCTGCTGCGTTAACATAAGGAATTGCAATGTTGTAGCTGTACTTGTCCGTGCCAGTATTTATCTCTTCAAATTCATCTGACGCATTAAGCTCCTGGACAACAACACCATTCATTTTTACTCTTACTTTGCTTAAATCAATATAGTAGTAGTCAACCCTGCAGTAATTGTCATCTTCCCCATCATCATCAATATCAATATAGTTAAGGTCTCCATCTTCAATATCATCATCGCATGCGCAGTCTGTGCCGTTTATGCCTGCTCCGTCCTTTCCAGGGGCGCTAAGCTCATAATAGTAAGCTGACTGCACAGTGCCGTTTGGCATGATAAATAAATTTCCGTTTTCAACAACTGAAGGCGATACTGCTAATGTTTTTACCCATGCATTTAACAAAAATTCAGAAGTATATGCTGATTCGCCTTCTGGCACAGTAGCTTCAGGCTTGATATTCGCGTTCCAGTATTTTGCTTGGGCGTGCATTTGTTTTACGTCTCCCTGTGAAAGGAAAATTAGCAGTAGCTCTTTTTCCATTTCTAAATCATACACACCATCTTTTTCTGCTGCTTCGTGGATAACAGCGCAAACTTCTGATTGAAGACCCATGCCTTCACAGTTGGTTGCAGTAAGGGTATCCGGTACTACAGCATTTACTGTACTAACGCACAATAAAATAATTAAAAAAAATAAAAAATTTGATCTCATTTTTCATGTTCACATCCCTATCCGATTATCATTCCTACTATCTGAGGAGCAACAACTATAATGACAAGGCCGATCATAACGTACTTTAGCCTTTCTTTTAGCTGGTCTCTTTCAGACGGATCGTTTGTGGTAAGCATCATAACTCCTATAACAGTCAGAGCTAGGATAGCAACCGCACCACCTATAATTGATACAAGGTTGGTAACATTATCAATTGTACACTTTATGTACTCATCTGGCTCTGAATCCTCAAAACCTGAGCAGTCCTTTGCCATTACAGCTGGAGCTAGCATCAGTGCCAGTGCAACCAAAATAAATAGTTTTGTTTTCATGTTTTTTTCACCTCGCTATTTTGTAATCATTCTATAAAGCTTTACGCCATTTTCTGTTTTTAGAAGAGGCGTATACGGGTCTTCGCTTACCCACTCTTCAATTTCCTTAAGGAACGTCTTCCTGTCCTCATCTATTTTGCCGTTAAAATTCTGTACAAGGACTTCAAGTATATCGCTTACTGTAAAGGATGCATTTTCCCTTTGTATTTGTTTTGCGATGTTCCTGTACATCTCAATCCTTTGCGGCCTTGAGCTTGGAAGCTTTGACAGCCCTCTCATGGACTTTCTCTTCTTACCTTTCTTTTTTACCACCTCTTTTTCAATATTCTTCATACTAGCCTCTATTTCCTTTTTCTGCTTTTTAATTATTTCCTTTTCTTCCCTTAAAATTGCCTTCTCTTCCCTTAGTTTTCGCTTCTCTTCTTTGAGCGCTTCTGCATCAGGGCTTCTTGAGAATATTTTTGAAATTGATTCTGCGAAACTGCCTTTATTCATTTCCTTTGCCCCCTTCTCGGATTCATTTTTTGGTTTTGCAGCCTGTTTATCGGATTTTGCAGCTTGCTTTTCAGCTCTTGCAGCCTTTGCAAGCATTTCATTCTGTTTTTTTTCAAGCTCCCTATTTTCATCGTCGAGCTTTCTTATCTTTTCGTTCAGCTTTTTCTTTTCTTCCCTGAATTTCTGTGATTCATCGCT
>CAZLVM010000081.1:0-4608 GCA_964562875.1 uncultured Methanosarcinales archaeon
AGCTGTTGCCACCAAGCGAAGTACTCAATTTAAACATTAATCTCTGCGTGTGACTCCTTTTTGGAAGCAGAAATAGAAACACCACGAAGCGTGGCAACAGCCAAAAACACAAAACGCAGCATTGGCTCAAAACTAAAACTCACCATCAACTAAAAACAAGTAACTCATTACTTAATAACAAAAGCAGCACGAAGCGTGGCAATGACTCATAACTGTTTTGCCACGAAGCGCAGTATCGGCTACTATTGTAATGCATTAGAAATAAAGAAATATTTTTATATCAACTAAACAATATCTTTGCCATGAGCAAAGCAATATTCGCAAAACCCAATATTCCCCAGCTAAAAAAGAAAGGGTATTTCTGCATGGACATGCACTGCCATAGCTGCTATTCTGATGGCTGGCAAAAGATTGATGAAATTTACAGAAAATGCAGGAAAATGGGGATTGGAATTGCCATAACCGATCATAACGAAATAAATGGCGCGCTAAAAATGTCAAAATACAAGGACATTCTTACAGTTCCTGGAATTGAAGTAACTTCATCAGAAGGGATTCATACATTGTTTTATTTTTACAATACAAAAGAGCTTGAGGAATTTCATAAAAAAGTAGTAAAACCAAACCATTCTGAAAACCCATTCTCTGACATAAAAATGGGAGCAGCGGAAATAATGGAAAAAAGCAGAAGATACAACTGCTTAATCTCTACATCCCACCCATTTGCGCCTGGCAGCACAGGCATAGGGAATTTTATGAAAGAAAAAAAATACAGAAAGCTGCTTAAGCATATCAGTTTCATAGAAGCTATAAACAGCTCGACATTCCATTACATGAACAAAAAGGCAGTTGAGTGGGGAAACAAAATAAAAAAGAATTTTACAGGAGGCAGCGACGCCCATACCATGGGCAGCGTTGGAACTGTTATTACAGGGGTAAAAAGCGAAAACTTTCTTGACGCGCTGAAAAAAGATTCTATTGTAGTTGGCAAAGAGGCAAGCTTTCCTCTGCTTGCCGCAAGAACTCTCCTGAAATTAAGAATGTGGGGAAGATTCCCCCGGTTTTATGCAAAAAAGATTTGGAGAGAAGCATGCAAAATAAGAAGGTAAGCTTTTGAAACACTGCAAATCTTTTTTCCCTTTCAAGAATACCTTTAGGGATATTGTGCGCTTTCCTGATTCTTGTCAAAATGCCATACTCTGCAGTAGGTGTGGGGATTGCTGCTGTGCTCACTGATTATCTTGACGGCTATTTTGCAAAGAAAAAAGGCCTTAAAACAAAAATTGGAGCAATCCTTGACCCTGCAACTGACAAGTTTTTCGTGCTTGCCGTTCTTGCTGCCCTTACAATAAGCTTAAACATAGAGATATGGAAACCCCTTGCAATCCTCAGCAGGGAAATAATAGAAGGCCTCGCTTTTGGAATTGCATTCATTGCAAGGTACAAGCCAAAGAATGAAATCAAGGCAATGCTTTTTGGCAAGATTACAACAGTAATGCAGTTTCTTGTTGTACTTGCAATAATCCTGAATTACTCTTACCAAAATACCCTTATTTACATACTTCTTGCTGCAACTGCGCTTGCAATAGCCCAGTATGCAATAGCAGAGATAAGAAAAAACTAATTGCCTATTTCTAAAATTTCATTATTCTTCCTGGAAAGTCTTCCTTCATCATGAGAACAACTCTTGATTCTTTCTGCTCATCAATAATTTTATATCCTGAATGCTTTGCAATCTCTTCTGCAAACTCCTTTACATCATGATGATACGGCATGTTTTTCATTTCAAGCCTTTCTCTTGACGCGCCTACAAACATGTATGCTTTCACTTCAACAAACATTGGCTCTGCTTTTTTTATCAGCTCTGCATACTGCTCAGGATTAATCATGTTCTTTTCCTTAATCAAAGTAAGCCTCAATGCTGTTCTGGTTTTTCCTTTCAATTCTTTCAGAATATCCAGGCTTTGCATCAGCCTTTGCCATCCGTCCTCATAAACACACTTGTCAATCTGTTTGAAAAGCTCTTCATTTGGAGCGTCAATAGATAAATAAAGCTGAGTAGGCAGTTCTATCTGCTTTAGCTTTTCAGGAAGCATTCCATTGGTGACAACAAAAGTTGACTTTCCTCTGCTGTGAACCTCTTTTATGAGCTCGCCAAGTTTTGGATAAGTTGTAGGCTCTCCTGACAAGGAGATTGCAAAATGCATTGGCTCCATTGCTTCTTCAAACTTTTCCATGTCAACCTTTTCATTTCCCTTGAATCCTATCAGCTGCGTTTTCTGCGCCTTGATTGAATTGTCAACTATTTCTTTAGGATTATCAACTTCTCCCTTCATTTCAGCGCCTTCTGTAAACTCAACAGGTCTCCAGCATATTACACACCTGTTTTGACAGAATCCTACGGATGGTGTCATCTGGCAGCATCTGTGGGAATTTATCCCGTAAAACTTCTGCTTGTAGCAGGTTCCGAGATTTGTCAATGATTTTTTTGTCCATGCGCAGGTTTTTACAGCAGAATGCCTGCCTACAAACGCATAACCCTGGTTTTCAAGCATTTTTTTCAGTTCAGGCTGTATCATATTACCCTATAATAAAGGAAAATTTATAAAGATTCATGATTTTTCAGGCTTCATGAAGCTAAAGGAAAACCTCGAAAGATTAGGGGCAAATTCTGAATTTAAGGAATGGAAAGAGTCAAATCCAGGGTATGTTCTGGCTCACGCATTTGTTATGATTGATGAAGCAAACAAGGATATATGGCAAATAGGGTTTTACTCTGAAAAAGAAGACAAAATGGCAACATTCATGCTTGAACCTAATGACATAAGGATGGCAGAGACAACAGAAATCTTCAAGGACCCTAATGCTAAAATACTCGAAGTGAATCCCGAAGAAGTGAAGATAACTGTTGATGATGCAATGGACAGGGCAAACAACTTCAGGCTTGAAAACTATCCAAAAAACACAATCATGAAAACCTTTTTCATAATACAAAACTTAAATCCTGAAGGGCAGGTTTTCAATATTACATTTGTAAGCCAGGAAATGAATACAATCAACATAAAAATCAGCACAAAAGACGGAAAAGTGGTCAAGCACCATATAAGCTCGCTGATGGATATGGCTAAAGTTGACAAAAAATAGGGGGAAATTAAATGGAAATCAGAATTCAAAGATTGGACAAGGAATTAGAATTGCCGGACTATGCCCATGAGCATGACGCTGCAATGGACTTAAGAGCTGCGCATGACGAAGTGCTTGCTGCAGGCGAAAAAAAGATAGTCAAAACAGGAATTAAGATTGCAATACCTATTGCGCACGCAGGACTTATATGGGACAGAAGCGGATTGGCTGCAAAAAGCTCTATTCATACTCTTGCAGGCGTTATTGACGCAGGATACAGAGGAGAAGTTGGCGTTGTCATGATTAACCTTGGCAAGGGCGAATTCAAGGTTGAAAAGGGAATGAGAATTGCCCAGATGCTTATCCACCCAATCGTCAATGTCAAGGTAACAGAAGTTGACGAGCTTGACGAAACAGAAAGGGGAGAAGGCGGGTTTGGCTCAACTGGAACGCATTAATTCCTCAAATATTTCTTTTATTTTATTTCTTGATTTTTAATATGAACCCATAATAATTTGCGGAATAATTCTCTTTCTTATATGCTTCAAATTCAAGTTCTTTTATTATTATAAACTGATTATTTTTGGCGAGGGCCCTTATTTCTTTTTTTGTATGCCTAAATGTGCTTTTTGACTTAGGTTTTTGGCTTTTGATTACAGTGAATGTAAAGAACCCCTTATTTTTTAATACTCTTTTAGCTTCCTTGAATACTTTTGTGAGGTCTTTGAAGAAATCCAGAACTCCAAAACAAACCACAGCATCAAAACAGCAGTTTTTCACTTTCCATTTTTTCTTTATATCCTGTTTTACAAGCTTTTTGTAATTGTATTTAGCTGCTTTTTCCAATAATTTTTTAGAAAAGTCAATTCCAACAATATCAAATCCTGACTTAATGAGGCTCCTTGAGCTCAATCCTGTCCCAACACCTAAATCAAGGATTTTAGAGCCTTTGCCAAGCAGTTTTCTTAGCTCGGGCAGGATTATCTTATGGGGCATATAGCCTGATTTTATAGATGACTTTTCCAGTTTGTCAGCAAACTTGTCAAATTCTTTTTCAAGGCTATTCATATTCCATTAGTTCCTCAAATATTTCTTTTATTTTATTTTTTGTGTCTTCTGGTGTTTTTGGAGGGTTTGTGTCGAGAAAAACAACTTTTGAGCCGTTGCTTTCAAACAGCTCTTTTAACCAATTGCTTTCATAAACTTCTTTTATCTTTTTTTGGAATTCCAATTTTTCAAATATTGCATCGTCATCCTTTTCTGCTCTGCCGCCAAGGCGCTCAATAACAACTTCAGGATTTACAATAGTAATCACCATCAAATCAGGGGCATGCTCAAGGCAGAACTTGTTGCCTGGAAGATTTTTCACAAATTCAAGGTTAACTTCAGGGTCATCCATAAGCGGCTGGTAAACAATTGATGATACCACGCCTCTTTCCTGGAATACCCATTTTCCCTGCTCAAGCGCAGGAATTATTATTTTTT
>CAZLVM010000082.1:0-4536 GCA_964562875.1 uncultured Methanosarcinales archaeon
ATTTCTGAGCCTGTTTCAACAAGATAGAGATATCTAAAGATAGAATACAAAGCAATAGGCCCGGTGTAGATTAGTGCAGGGTTCACGCTTAGGAATGAGTAAAGAGTGTAAGACACAACCAACGCTGTTGCCGAGATGTAAAGAAGGGCTTCTGCTATTTTTGGAGTGTAAATCTTTAGGACAGGCCTGTATTTTCCTGCATTTGACTTTAGTATTGTTAATTCTGATTTTCTCTTTCCTGTTGCCAAAAGCAGAGCAAGGAAAAAAGTGCAGACAATAAGCCATGGTGAAACCCAAATGTAGGGTTTGCCCAGAGTTATTATCACATAAGAGCCTGCAACAGCCCTTAGCACAAAATTAATTGATATTACAAGTATGTCAATAAAAATCTCTTTTTTGAGGAATAGAGAGTATGCGAGCGTAATAAGGAACAGCGCAAGCACAAAATAGGTGAACTGCATTGACAGCATTACAGCCATCCTAAACGAGATTATGAGAAGGGCTGCGGCAAGCACGAATGCATGCCAAACCTTTACTTTTCCTGATGCGATTAATTTTTTCTTTTTTTCAGGATGGAACAAATCCCTTTCCTTGTCTGCAATATCATTAAGGATATAGTTTGCAGAGCTCACAAGGCACAGCGCTATAAAGCCTATGAGTGTTTTTTCGAGGGCAAATATGCTGGTTATCTGCTGGCTAAATATGATTGGAAGAAATATCAGAAGGTTCTTGTACCATTGTCCTGTCCTAAGCAGCTGAGTCAATTTTCCCATGCATATGCTTCTAACAGCAAGATTTATATAGTTTTCTCTCAATAACAAGCGTATAGTGGTGTGAGTGGAGATTTCTTACAATGGAAAACGCAGACGTATTTAATTCC
The DNA here is from genome assembly GCA_964562875.1 of uncultured Methanosarcinales archaeon. Lineage (GTDB taxonomy): Archaea > Nanobdellota > Nanobdellia > Woesearchaeales > JAGWAF01 > CAZLVM01. The sequence continues at coordinate 881 of CAZLVM010000082.1, forward strand.
CTGGAATATATAGACCCAAAATGCCCAAAATGCAAGGGCAAGATAGAGTATGGTGTAACTACAGAATGGGATGATAATGCAGATGCTCATAAGTGCAAGGGCTGCGGAGAAATTCTAAAATAGTTTTTTTTTAGCGAGTGCAAATTTAGCGCAATAAGCAATAATTTTAGAGCTGAATTATAAAGCTAACGGCGCGTTCTCGACGGTAAGAAATGATTTTATGGGCTTTAAGAAATTAAGGGTTATGCGGGCTTTAGCCTCTTTAAAATTGATTTTGCTTTTTTTTCAGAAAGATTTTTCACAGCATTTTTTGCAAGGCCATTTACTATTTCTTGGTGCTGGACTTCCATCTTTGCGATGATTGTGAAATCATTTGCAGTTTTCTTTTCTCCGACTTTTTTTGCTTCATATTTGTAAATGTCTTCCATGCCTTTTTCTTCTTTCATTGCACGCTCAAGAATTTTCAGCTTTTGGCTGAATCCAGGAGCTTTTTTTACTGAAGCGCCAAGTCTGTGCTTTGCATTGATCAGCCTTGCAGCATGGTCAAGCGAGTCAAGAACAAGCTTTTTGACAGCATCCTGTTCTTTTTTTGATGTGAACATATGCAGATTTTCTTCATAGAATCTGACGACATTAAGTTCGTTTTTGATATTTTTGTCAAGCCATGATATGATATTTTCTTTTTTCATTTTGGCGTTAATCCCTTTTAAATACAATCTTTATAACTATTCTGTATTTTTGTTTATTAATCTTTCCCTAATCAAAAAGAGGATAATCATAGAAAGATTTAAAAAACAAAACCAAGTCGTTAATATATAGTAAGTATAGTAATATAATGAAAATATAGAAAAATGCCTGAAAAATACAGCTTTAAAGAAATTGAAGAAAGGATAATGGACTTTTGGGTAGAGAACAGTATTTATGCTAAGGCCAAGAAAAAGAACAAAGGAAAAAAGAAGTTTTACTTTCTTGACGGTCCGCCGTACACTTCAGGCAAGGTTCATCTCGGGACAGCATGGAACAAGTCCCTGAAAGATATGTTTCTTAGGTACAAGCGAATGCAGGGTATTGATGTTTGGGACCGGGCAGGCTATGACATGCACGGCCTTCCTACAGAACATGCAGTTGAAAAAAAACTCGGCATAAAATCAAAGGATGATATTTTTAAGATGGGAGTTGCAAGTTTCGTGTCTGCCTGCAAAAAGCTATGCGTTGAAAACATGGAGATAATGAACAAAGACTTTTCAAAGCTTGGAGTATGGATGGACTTTGAAAATGCATACCAATCAATAAAAAATGAATTCATAGAAGGCGAATGGTGGCTGATTAAGAAAGCGCATGAGCAGGGAAGACTCTATGAAGGATTGAGAACAATGACATGGTGCGCGTCATGCGCTTCAGCGCTTGCAAAGCACGAGCTTGAATACCAAAATGTCAAAGATGAATCAATTTTCTTAAAATTCAAAATTAAGGGAACAGAAAATGAGTATTTGGCAATATGGACAACAACGCCATGGACAATCCCTCTAAACCTCGCAATAATGGTAAACCCAGAGCTTGACTATGCAAGGTGCGAGATTGAAGGGGAAAATGGAAAGGAAATCTGGACAGTTGCAAAGGCATTGGCTGGCGCGTTTATACAGGGAGTTGTAGGCCAGAGCTTAAAAGTTATAGAAGAAATGAAAGGCGAAAAGCTTGAAGGGATAGAATATGAGCATCCTCTGAAAAATGAGCTTAACTATGACAAGATAAAGTTGAATGCTCCAAAAACTCATACGGTTATACTTTCAAAAGAATATGTTGATACGTCAGCAGGAACAGGGCTTGTGCACTGCGCACCAGGATGCGGACCGGAAGACTATGAAGTAGGACATTCTTATGGAATACCTCCATTTAATCCATTGTCAGAAACAGGAGAGTTTCCTGAAAGCACAGGAAAATTCAAGGGATGGGTTGCAAAAAAAGATGACAAGAAGTTTATTGAGGAATTTAAAAAATTAGGCATACTAATAGCAACATCACCAGTGGAACACGAATATGCGCACTGCCAAAGATGCCACAAGCCTGTTATTTTCAGGGCAACAAAGCAGTGGTTCTTCAAGATTGAAGATTTGAAAGAAAAGATGATTAAGGAAAATGACAGCGTAAAATGGGTTCCTGATGCTGCATTCAATGCATTCAAGTCATGGCTTGAAAATCTTAGGGACAACTCAATTACCAAGCAGAGATTTTGGGGGACTCCTCTTCCAGTATGGAAATGCGATAAGTGCGGAAAATATGATGTTGTAGGAAGCCTGGCAGAGCTGAAAGAGCTTTCAGGAAAAGAACCAAAAGACATACACAAGCCATGGATAGATGAGATTACAATTAAATGCGAGTGCGGAGAAGAAAAGAAAAGGATTCCTGACATTCTTGACGTATGGGTTGACGCAGGCTCAGCAAGCTGGAACTGCCTTGGCTTTCCCAAGAAAAAGGAACTTTTTGATGAAATGTTCCCTGCAGAATTTATACTTGAAGGGAAGGATCAAATCAGGGGATGGTATAACCTGCTGATGGTTGCTTCAATGATTGCATTTGGAAAAACATCATTTAAGTCAGTCTACATGCACGGTTTTGTAAATGACTCTCAAGGAAGAAAGATGTCAAAGTCATTGGGAATTTACATTCTGCCCCAGGAAGTAATAGATGAGGTTGGGGCAGACACATTTAGGTATTACATGATTGGCGGGGCAAATCCTGGCGTTGACATGAACTATAATCCTAATGATATAAAAACAAAGTTCAAGAACATGCACGTGTTCTGGAATCTGCACAATTTCATAATTGATTTGGCAAAAACAGTGGGGAAAAACCCTGAAAATGCAAAGCCGAAAAAGATGGGTATTGAAGAAAAATACATAATCTCAAAGCTTAACAGCACAATAGGCAAAGTTACTGATTTGATGGAAGGCAAAAGGCTCAATGAAGTGCCTATTGCCCTTGAGGGATTGTTTATTTCACTTTCAAGAGTCTACATACAAATTGTAAGGGAAAAAGCAGTGCTTGGAACTGATGATGAAAAAGAGGCAGTTCTGTTTGCAGCCTACACAGTATTTTTCGAGGCGCTGAAAATGTTCAGCATTGTTTCGCCTTTTGTTTCAGAACAGATGTTTCTGGATTTTAAGAAAGAGTTTGGGCTGAAGGATGAAAGCATAGCGCTTATAGACTGGCCAAAGGTTGACAAAGCCGCAGTCGACAAAAAGCTTGAAGAGAAAATGGATTTGGCGAGCCAGGCAATAACAGCAATACTTGGCGCAAGAGAAAAGGCAAACTTAAGCGTAAGGTGGCCTGCAAAAGAGGCAACCATAATTTCAAAAAAGCCGGAAGAAAAGAAAATCATAGAAGAGATGGCTGAAATCATAAAAGGCCAGGCAAATGTCAAAGTGTTAACAATTGCAAAAGAAATGAAAGGCGTGACTGAAAAAATCAAGGCAGACTTCAAGACGCTTGGTCCTGATTTTGGAGAGAAAACACCTTCAATCATTGCAAACCTTTCCAAAGAAAGCGCAAAAACAATTCTTGGAAGAATTGAAAAAGAAGGATATTTTGAAGTTATTGTCAACGGAGACAAAATAAGGCTTGTAAAGAATCATATAATAGTTGAGAAGCAAATACCT
>CAZLVM010000083.1:0-4419 GCA_964562875.1 uncultured Methanosarcinales archaeon
ATATACTCATGGCAGCGCTTCTGGGGATCATGTGCGGGATTTTTACAGGCCTTATCCCCGGCATTCACGTGAACCTTGTATCTGTTTCTGTTATTGGAGTTTCAGGGTTTGTTCTTTCTTATGTTTCTCCTCTATCTGTTGCTGTGTTTATTGTTGCAATGGCAGTAACACACACATTTCTTGATGCAATACCTTCAATTTTTTTAGGAATGCCATCTGATGACATGGCATTGGCTGTAATGCCTGGGCACAGACTGCTTATCAAAGGGATGGGCCATGAGGCAGTGAAGATGACAGTGATTGGATCATTGCTTTGCCTGATAAGCGCTGTGCTGATTGCGCCCTTGCTTGCAATTGTGTTCCCAATAATATATGCAAAGACAAGAGGATATATTAGTTTGATATTGGTAATTGTTGCAATTGTAATGCTTTCAAGAGAAAAAGGACTGAATAAATTATTCTGGGCATGCGTTGTGTTTGCTTTTGCAGGGATTTTAGGAATGATTGTATGGGTTTCTGAAATAAACCAGCCCTTGTTTCCACTTCTTTCTGGATTATTTGGGCTAAGCACAATAATAATGTCGCTTTCAAGAAATGTTGAAGTTCCACTGCAAAGAATTACCTATGAACTAAAGCCCAGCAAATGGGCAATTCTTGGCGCTGTGGCTGCAGGAACAATTTCAGGAAGCTTTACCGCATTATTTCCAGGGATTGGGGCTTCGCAGGCAGCTGTTATTGCCACATCGCTTTACATGAAGACAGAAGAGTATGTTTATTTGATAATTGTTGGCGGCGTTAACACAGTCAATTTTGTTGTTGGTATTGTAACATTCTATACGCTAAATAAAGCAAGAAACGGAGGTGTTGTTGCAGTTATGGATGTGCTTGGAAGAATTGATGCGAAAATGGCTTTGCTTTTTATTTCAGTTGCGCTGATTGCAGGCGGAATATCTGCTGTGCTTGCATTAAAGTTCAGCATAATTCTTGCAGGAATAATTGGAAAAGTAAATTACCCTAGAATTTGTGTTATATTAATAGTATTCATTACAGCTTTAGCAACAATAATATCAGGCCCATTAGGATTATTTGTGCTGATTGTGTCAGCAGCAATAGGAATCATGCCTCACTTGGTAAATGTTGGGAAACGGCACTGCATGGGCTGTCTGCTTCTCCCGGTGATTGTGTATTTCCTTTAAGCTTTTTGTGAAGATGAACTGAATATCTCATAAGAGCTCTTGACAAAAGCCCGTATCCATTAAACTGCTCTCCCTGCTCCAAGGCTTGCCTAAACTTTTTCTTGAGTCCGCTGTTAATCACCATTCTCAAGCCAAGCTTTGCCTTTTGCATCCATCCACTCCTATCTTCCTGTATTCCATAAACATCTTCAAGAACTGTATCATAAAAATCTGCAACAGTTTCCTTTGTATTCCTCATCATATGATCAAATACAACTCCTGCTTCGTGAGCAGAATCAGCCCTCATATCTGCAGCAGCCCTATATCCCCTTGCTATTTTCTCAAGGCTATCTGTGCCTTCTGCAAGTTCTACAGCTTTTGCCATAATCTGAGCTTCTCTTTGGTCCTTGTATCCTATTCTTCTCTCAAGCAATGCAAGTGAAGCGTCAGAAGCAGGGTCACTAAAGTCAAATCCTGCTGCGCACTCAAAAAGCGGTTTCATACTGCCAAAATAAGAAGGGTGATTTGTTTCCAAATATGCCTTGAACATTGTATCAAGTTCAACTGCGTCAACTTTAAGCCTAAGGTTATGTACCAAGTTAGTCACCTATAGGTGGTTAAATTACCGACATATATAAAGGTAATGTGCATTCTTGATTTTCAGAAAAGTTTATATAGTAATAACATGAAAAATAGAGTATTCAATAAAGGAGGTGTCCGTATGGCAAAAAAGAAGGCAGTAAAAAAATCTACATATTCTTTTCCAAAACTTAAGGCAGAAATAAAGAGAGAGATTGATGCTATAAACAAGGAAACAACTACATATCTAAAACATGCACTTGATGTTGTAAAACACAACCCAAAAGGAAATGGCATATCAAGAATAAAGAGAAGAGTGCATGATATTGCAAAAAACATGGATGAGCTCGAGAGATTTTATCACGACTTATCCAAGGTAAGGTGATTTAAATGTTTGGATTTGGAAAACACAAGAAAACCGCGGTACAGGAAATGCGTATGAGGAAGAGAGAAACTAAAGACTTAGCAAGAGTAGCTGTTGATGAACGTGGAGCAGAAAACGCAAGCCAAAGAGACCTTCAGCTTGAAGAAAGCGAAGGAAAATACGTTCTTAAAATTTCACAGGGACTTAGGGCAGAGGATGCCATGCTGAGAACAGCAGCAAACCTTTATAACACAAAATACACAACCTTCAGAGGAGTGCTTAGAATGAGGCAGGCAGGAATGGGCCTGGCAAACGCATCAAGGGCAATATTCGGAAGGGTAGACCAAGGATTCAAGAAGATAAAAGGATATCTTGGAATAACCCTGAAAAAAACAGCAGTAGGAATAGCTGGGAAATTAATTGGAGGCCTTAGTTCCCAAGAAGATGCTATATTACAAAGATTGCACAGAGGCATAGGTCTTCTTCAGAAAGAGCAGATGGCAAACATCCAACTGCTTGAAAAGGATGTCCAGATGCAGATTGCTGAAAACAATGCAGAGCTCGTCAGGTATCAGGCGCTTGAGAAAAGGGTAGAAGAACAGCTGGGACACCTTGGTCAGTACAAGGACTTCCTGAACAATGAGCTGGCAAACTTTGCAATACTTGCAGCAAAGAAGAGGCAGGAAATAGAAACTGAAAAGGATGAGCTTGCCAAAGCAGCTAAAGCACTTATGGATACTAGAAGAACATCCAGAGATGAAAGATTAGGCCGAACAGGTTAAATATTTTCTTTTTTATTTTTTTCTTTACTTATTCTAATATTTCAAGCAAAACATACTCGAATAAATTCTCGCGGCTTTGCTTCTTGGCGAAGCAAAACATACTCGAACAAAAGTTCTCGTGGTTTTGCTTTTTTCAAGCAAAACATACTCGAATAAATTCTCGTGGCTTTGCTTCTTGGCGAAGCAAAACATTTTTAAATGAACCCTGTTTTCTTAGAGCTTATGGAAGGAACAATAGTTAATTTCAGAAGGGGAAGGCACCGACAGACATGCAACCAGATGATTATAGCAGTTGAAGGTGTTGATTCCAAAGAAAAGGCTGAAAAGCTTGTTGGAAAGGAAGCCTCTTGGAAAAGCCCTGCAAATAAGGAAATAAAGGGAAAGGTTGCTTCTGCTCATGGAAACAGCGGCGCTATAAGAATTATCTTTGAAACAGGAATGCCTGGGCAGTCACTCAGCAACAAAATAGAAATCAAGTAAACAATTCTAATTATTTAAGTTTAAAGTAAAAAAATAGGTTCTTAGTTAGAATTAAAAAAAAATAAAGAAACAATTAACATATAGGTAGCGGAAGAATTCCTGCTGCTCCAAGATAAGCAACAATAACTCCCAATATAACACCTACAATAAATCCTTTCATTACATCTGCCCAACTTGTTATCATAATATCACCAATGCTTATTTCCTTAATACTCATATATAAATGTTTTTGTTTGTAAAAGACGAACCCATATAGAAAACTTTATATAGAAGATTTCGCAGTTTTGATGTTTATAATAAAAAAAGGTGCAACTAAGGTGAGAAATAAGAAACTTGCAGTATTTATTCTTCTTATAATTGCCTCATCATTGTTGGCTACTGTTGTTTATGCAGCTCCTACAGACGCTGCTGCAAAAGGCATTGGCACAATCGTTAATATGGCAACAGCCATACTCAACACCCAGATAACACTCCCCCATCCAGGTGATGTAGGAGGAGGAGAAAAGGTTGCACTCTGGGCAGTTATTGCAGTCTTTGCAATGCTGTTTGCGCCTGCCTACTCAATATCAAAAAGGCTTCATTTTTTCAAGCATGGCGAAACATTCCAAAAAGGTCCTGCGATTGCATTTTCAATTGCGCTTGTAGGAATAACAATATTCAGCACAGGCGTCACAGAATTCGTTGTCGCCATTGTCGGAGGTGGATTCTGGCTTATTGTAATGGTTTTGGTTATAGTGCTTTTATTCTATGGATTAGGCGCTGCAGCAGAGCACATTGGAAAAGGATACAATTCAATAGCAAAGGCAGTTGGAGATGTTGGAAGGGAAAGCACAGAACTTACAAGAGTGCAACACCTTGAAGCACAAGAAGAGGCTGCCATTGGCCATATGAGAGGGCTTGCCGCCAATGTCAGAAGCCACTCAACAGACATATGGGCAAGGCTTAAGCACTTAAAAGCGGAGCTTTTGCATGTACCTGCAGTAAGCAGTGAACAGGCAAAAAACATAGTACAGAGCGAAATAAAACAAGTAGCAGGCCT
>CAZLVM010000084.1:0-4419 GCA_964562875.1 uncultured Methanosarcinales archaeon
AAACATCAGAAGTTTTACTGAACTCTGTTTTTTCTACTTTGATTTTCACAAGAACCTGCTTTTTTTCAACTCTTGCCTTGTCTGTCTTTTCTCCAATCCTTACTTTCCTTACTGTTTTTGACTTGACTAAATCATCTGGGTCTATTATATGGCTTAAATACCATAAGTCATCAAGATTCTCTATCCTTATTTTTGCAATTCCCTTCTTCAGGTTAAGCGCTATTTGTTTCATATTGAGGAGAAAAAGAAAAACATTTATATATACTTTGTCATATTTACAGAACATGCGATTTAAGGCTGAAAGGTGAGATAGTTAATGCTTAAAAAAAGAGGACAGAAAACAGGTGGCCACGCAGCAACTGTTGTGGGGATAATAACTCTTATTCTTGTAGCATATGTGCTTTTTCTTCCTCCTGAAGAAAGAGAATTATTGCTTGAAGATACTTTAGAAGATGGTGAAGAAGCTGAAAGCAATGGAGAAAATCGCACAATTTTTGAAGTTAACCAAATTAGGCTGTCATATGTTGGTGAAGATGAGTTTGAGCACGTAATCCCCAACATACATTTAAGGGAAACAACCGCAGCATATGAATTTGCAAGAGACTCTCCTTTCTATATAAGAAACGGCTGGTTTGATAAAAAAACAAGAACAATTGATTTTGACATTGAAGAACCTGACAATACAATGAATCTTTTCATTTCCTTTGAAGCCCCTGCAAGGGAAGGCCGCCTTATTGTTTACTTTAATGATGAAATGGTTTATGATTACGAAGCTACAAAACTCAATATAGGTCCTATTGAAATAAAAAATAGCCTATTAAAAGAAAAAAACACTGTAAAATTTGAAGTAAGCGGAGTAGGTCTTGCTTTCTGGAATACAAATGAGTATGCTATTGAAGAATTTAGAGCAATAGGAGACATAACAGATGTAAAAGACCAGGAAAGCATAAACACTTTCACTGTTTCCAATGAGGAAATGTACAACTTTGAAAGCGGATACTTGAAGTTTTGGCCTGTCTGCAGTGCAGCAGATGTCGGAAGGCTTGATGTTTTGCTTAACAACAGGATGGTTTATTCAGCAATCCCTGACTGCAACTCAATTAACAGACAAGATATCTATTCCACGGACATTAATTCAGGGAAAAACTCTATAATTTTCAAGACAAGCAAAGGAAGCTACAGGCTTGAGCAAATAAGGCTTAAGACAGAACTCACTGCAATTAAGACCTTTCTTGAATATTTTGAGGTTAATGAGTCAGACTACAAGGATATTAGGGCCAACAAGAAGGATGCTATGCTAAGAATTGAGTTTGTTGATAACGATGAAAACAAAAAGGCAGATATCAACATAAACGGGCATCTTGCAAGGATTGACCAAACAACTGCCCATATTTATGAAAAGGAAATCAGCGCATGGGTTGAAAAAGGCGCAAAAAACTATGTTGAGGTAATCCCAAAAGTAAACCTGAACATTGTTGAAATAAAAGTTGTGCTTAACGAGAAATGATTTTTTATTTCTTTGACAGGAAGATGGCAAAATCAAAAATACTGGGAAAGGTGAAATTCTAATGCCAAGCCCTGGAAGCCCTATGCCTGGAGCAGGCGGATTTGGAGCGCCTCCTGCAGCCCCGCCTGCAGGTGGAAGAGGGCTGATATATACTGTTACAAAAATATGGTTAACAAATAAGCTTCTTGCAATTGGTCTCATTGCGCTTGCAGTTGCAGCTCTTGCTGGAATTGTCTACATTTCTATTGTTATACCTTATATCGGAATTGCAATTATTGTGTTTTTTGTTGGTATTGGCATATGGAAAGTTGTCCAAAAAATGAGAGGGGGCGGCCAAAACATAAATGTTTATACTGCAGGAATGAATAAGCATGTGTGGATTAAAATTGCAATATTCACTGCTATAATCATTCTTATTATTATGTCAACAATGTTTTGCGACACTTATGCAGCAGGAGGAGGCTGGCTTGGAAGAATCTGCACTCCAATTTCAAAAGTCAAGCAGGCAATAGTTGAAACTGTGAGACAGGCTCCTGAAGCTGTTGAAACAGCGCTTGAAAAGCAAAGGGCGCTTGCTATTGGTGATTATTATACTGGGCAGGTTGATGAAAACGCCGAAAAGCAGCTTGGAGTCTATCTTGAAGATATCAAACAGGCTGACGTAAAGTTTTACCAGGATCTTCCTGTAACAATGTTTGCAACGCTTAAAGCCCAGACTCTTGATGAAAAGATTGACATAACTGTTGACTGCAAGAGTGAATACCAGTCAGAAAAGCCTAAAATTTTTCCAGACCCTCCAACATTTACTGTTGATGTTTTTGAAGAAAGGGATATTGACTGCACATTTCCGGCAGGCTCGCTCCAAAGCGGAGTACGGCCTATTGAATTTTCTGCATCATTCAGCTTCAAAACGCTTGCATACACCAAAGCTTATTTTATGGATCAAAATACTTTAAGAAGTTTGAGAAGAGAAAATATTGACCCTCTTGACCAATATGGCATTGTTGATAAAATACCTGTAACAATCTATACTGCAGGTCCTGTGGGAGTTGGTATGAAACTTGAAAACTCACCAATAGGTATTGACAGGGAATCTGACCAGAGGGTAACCACAATTGGTATTACTGTTGACAACCAATGGGAAGGTGAAATAATATCAATTGAAGATTTTGCGCTTATTGTTCCTGGAGGATTTGAGCTTATTGACATTGGCGGGTTTAATTTTAGCAGAATTGCATGTGAGGACTTGAGCGAAACTGTAACAGGATGCTCTGATGAGCTGTTCAGCATTTATAGAATATCAGTTGAAATGAAGTCCGTTCAAAAAGGCGGCTTCAAGACTTTCAGAGGGCATCTTAGATCTTCAGGTGATGATTTTGACAAACTTCTTGGAGGCTCTCCTATTGCAACCCATTATTTTAAGGCAACAATAAGGTATACATACAGCCTTATACAAAAAAAGAGCATTACAATAGCGCCTGTAGCTGGAATGAGCAGCGGTGGCGCAGGTGCTGCTGGAGTTGATCTTGTCCAGCCTGAAATCGCTTCAAGCTCTGCAAACTCAACTTCCTCTTCAATCACAGTTGAATGGACAACAAATGAGCCAACTCTTGACAACCTAATTTATTGGAGCTCATCAAATCCAACACAGCAATGGCAGGCGCCTCAGTCTGAATCAAACTTTTCAACATCTCACAAGACAACATTCACATCAAATATTCTTCCAAACAAGCAGTACTTTTACCAAATAATATCAAGGGATACTGCGGGAAACACAAAAACTAACGCAGCTGTTGCAATACAAACAAAGCCTGAAACAGGGGGTACATCATAAAATGAAAAAGCTAATTATAATCATAATAGCCTTGCTTGTTTTGTCTTCATGCGGAGTTCCTCAGCCAAAAGAGGTAAAGGTTCATGAAGGAAGTGACGGTCTGGTCATAGAGTTTGAAAGGATGGCACCTCCGGATACTGCATTTGAGGGTGAAGCGCTCCCTATCACAATAAAAATGGCAAACAGAGGAGCATATGATATAACCAACGGCTTTTATTCTATATCTGTTGAAAAAGCATATATGAATCTTGAAGGGGAAAATATTGATACATTCAGCGTTAATGGAAAAAGCCCTTATGACCTTGAAGGGGGGACACTTATCATTAGAAGGGGAGTATTTGCAGGAGAACTTGATCCTATGACTCAAACTCTTTCATCAACAATAAGTGTTACTGCCTGTTATCCATATCAGACAACCGCAACAGCAAATGTCTGCATTGACACTGACCTCTTCGGTCAAAACCCTGACAAAGTATGCAGTGCAAATGACATATCATTTCCTTCGGGTGGCCAGGGAGCTCCTATTGGCATAACCTCCATTGAACCAAAAATGAAACAGCATCCTGATGACAATACAAAAATAATCCCTCAGTTTTTAATTTACATAAGAAACATGGGAAATGGTCAGGCAATCGAACCTTCAAAAACAAGGGATTCCTGCACAGGAGCATCAATAGATCCTGAATTCTGGAATACCGCAGAAGTTAAGGTCAAATTGATTGACAAGCAGCTGGACTGCACTCCAAAGATTAATCCTAACTCTGCAAGCCCTGAAGGCCATATAAAATTCAGCAGGGATGCATCAAGGGAGGACTTCATAAAATGCGAGCTAAAAGAAGGAATCAGCAGGTCCTTGGGAACTTACACGTCTGCTCTTAGCATTGAGATTGACTATGGCTACACAACTACAATTTCAAGAACTGTCCAAATAAAAAATGGTTAATTATTTCACCACAAAGTTTATATAACGAAAAAGGAAGCAACTATTCAAAATGAAAAATACAGGTATTCTTGCAGCAATGGTCATTATGCTATTTATAGCTGGCTGCGCTGGAAGCGGAGGAGGTGGTGCTGGACA
>CAZLVM010000085.1:0-2767 GCA_964562875.1 uncultured Methanosarcinales archaeon
GGTTCCGGGAATGTTTCTTTCCCTTTTACTACTTGTGTTATATAGAAATGTGTTGCATCTTTTGAAAGGTCTGTTCCTGATGTTTCCTGAGCTCCAGCTCTTTGGGCTGAACCATAACATCTTTCCCAGACAGCCAATGGCTCATGCGCTGTTGGATTAAGCATCTTAGGCTTATTGACATCCTCGAAGCACTTGTATTGCTGAGGTTTTAGTATTACTTCCCTTAGAGTATGGCCCCACCACTTATGGCCTCCTGCTCTGTTATATGCTGTATGCGCAACCATCTCCTGGATATATGCCGGAGCGTTCCTAACTTCTCCAAAAACAAGCATTCCAAGAAGAACATCATCAGAAACATCTGCAAAACTCTTTGCGTTGGGTATAGGTATTCTTTTCTTTGTAGACTCTTGAGGCTCTTCTGCTGCAGGCTTAGCCGGAACAGGCTCATCAGCCCTCTGCTCCAAAGTCCTCTCAGGAGGAACAAATAATGCTTCTGCAATCTTTTCTGAAATGCATGAGACAGGCACAGCTGAAAGAAAAGACAGCCCGAATGCAGCTGCTGCATGATACCAATTATAGTTACCCCTCATGTGAATAAGAAGGTATTACTCCTTTATAAATGTTTCTGTTTTTTTACTACTATTTAGTAATGTCATTATTCAGGGAAAGTTTATATACAATAAAGACTGTTATATAGACATTAAAAGGGGGGTGTAAACATGCTGCCAGAGAAGAAGGTATGTTTGATAGATACCATAAAAGAGAGGATATTGAGTATGTCCAACATCAAGGATGAAGAATACGCTGAAGAGATTGCCCGCAGATGGGCTGGCGGTTAAATCCTAATGAGAATATCCTGGGAAGAAAAAAGCTTTACCCTGCCCAAGTCTGGAGCAGAGGTGGACATGATAAGAGAGATTATATTCCTTGACGAGGAATAGTTTTCGACTCTTTTTCATTAATTTTATCGGATGAGATAGTAGTTATCTCAGAATTGTTTTTCATTATGAAATTCTGAAGCATGTTCTGCAAACGTTCATACTGCTCTTTCCGCATGATATCCATGGCCATCTTTATTTTTACTTCAGTTATTTGCTTTGCGAGAACTATGTCATCTATGTGAGGCGGAAAGATGCCTGCAGGAAGAATCAGCTCCTGCCTTAGCTTGTTTTCCTCCATGAATTTGTCAGTTAGTTTAGATTCTTCTAGAATAATATTTCCGATGTAATCTGAGTATTCCTTATGCTGTTTCTGCTCTTCATCAGTATATGTTAAATCATTAACGCACTTATGCGAAGGGTCAATAACCTCTTTGATTTTATCCTGAGGGATGTTGCCGATAAAAAAATGAGGGAATATCCTGCAGTTAAGAGGCCTCGCAGGATAGATTGAACATCTTTCCCCTTCTCTGAACTGGCATGGGATGTGCAGGCCAAGCTCAATATCAAACTTGTTGTCCTGCTGGGGATCGCCAAAAGGCTTCATGCTAATCTTTGGCATTATCGACGATAAATTACACTTCAAGAATTTTGAAATCCTGATTAAATCTCCAATGTTTAGGTTAATCTGCGTGCATATATCATTGCAGCACTGGCCGCAGTGAACGCATTTGAATGTCATTAAGAAAATTAATCTAGGCAAGTATTTAATTATTGCTTTCCAGTGCAGCAAGCAGTGTAAAGAAATTCCTTTCCACCCATTAGGTGATGGCTTTCTTCCCTGAGCACATCATATTTTAGCCTTAGCAGCCATTTAAAAGGCCCCACTCCTGACATTCCAACTGCCTGTGCCACAAACAGTTTTTCTGAAGCAGCCCTTGCTGATTCAAGGAAAATTGATATTGGGAATGAACCTGAGTGATCATTGGCGTTTATGGCGCTCACAACCCCCACACCTTCAGACGGAAGCTTTTGCCTCCATTCTCCAATTTCGTAAAAATTTGCCTGAACTGGATGCAGTTTTGATTCAACCCCAAGAGATTTGGCATGGTTGACCATAAGGTCTATCCCTTCCCTTTTGTTGTCATCTACCGCGAAAAGTTCATCGATTAATGTTTCAGGAATTACTCCCTGTTTCTGCAGATAGAGTGCGGCAAGAGGCACTATGCAATCCCCTGAAAGGACATCTAAGCATGACAAAGGATTTTGCGAGTATGATTTCATGCCCTCCACAAATTGCACGATTGTAATGTTTCTTTGAGGCTCTAATTCTGTGGTAGTGGCTGCCCTGCTTGCAGCTCTGTTGCGGCCTATTGCCGCATAGAAATCCCTCATAGCTTCATCAATATCACATAATGTTATTGTAACCATTTTTAACACTACTATCTGGTAGTAATACACATATATAAACCTTTTGGTTTTACTATGCCCCATGCTACCAATATTTTGGCCGCCAATATTGCTCATTATAATACTGCTGGCTTTCATGTTTTGGACAGGATACACTTTTCTTTATGATTTGATATCATTATTCATCAATGGAGTTATTCTTTATTTTATTGGATTAAGGTCTTATGTTGAAGTGCAGGAAGGCAAACACTATCTTTACCTTGGCTCAGCAATAATTGGGCTGATTGCAACAGGGTTGACAGAAAATTTTCTCAAAGGATGGCTTATATGGAGATTTACCACCTGGATTATAATCAGCTTTGTGATAGCTCAGGCAGTTATAATTTTCAATTATTATTACAAAAAAAAGAAAAAGTGATTATTTCAAATTTGAGCTATATTAACAAATTTGTAATCCCAAAAATTGGTTCAATTTTTGT
>CAZLVM010000085.1:2777-4417 GCA_964562875.1 uncultured Methanosarcinales archaeon
TAGCTTTGAGCCCTGCTTCAAAGCAGTTTTCAGGAGGACAATGTTTTCTTTTTTCAGCTTCTCAATTATTTCATCCTTCCTCTTTACCTCTTCTTCAAACCATCTTTTTAGCTTTGCCAATTCAGTCTCTTTTTTCATTAAAGCGAAATTTAGCTTTTAAGAATATAAACCTTTTCTATTTTTTTCGGCTTTATTAAACAATTTTTGAAAATTGCAGAAACAATTTGGTTTTACAATAGAAACAGTATTTAATGCAAAAAACAGCATAATTCTGATGAGCTTAAGCTTGATAAAAAAAATGATAGAAAGCAAGTTCTTCAGAAAGGCTAGTCCTTTCATAATAGCTGTTTCTGCCTATTTTGCAGGCATACACTCGCCGGAATACGGAAAAAGGCTGGTTGATACTTTGTTTTATAGGAATATTCCCCCTGCAAAAGGCGCGTTTAAGGATCCTGCAGGGCTGAGAATAGAGACAAGGATAAACAGAAAAGGCGAAAGAGAGGCATACATATACCACCCTGCGAGCGGCGCTGCAAAAAAAATATCTGATGAAATGATGGTAGAAACACTTGACAGTATTGTTGAAACAGAAGGCTTAAATATTTCTTATCCAATACATGTTGTTTATGACCGCTAAATATGTTTCAAACAAAATAAGTTTGCTAGTCCTTATAGTGGTTGTGCTGCTGTTATAGGCAGCTTTGATATTTTCAAAGTTGTTTTTGAAATGATACAGACAGCAGTCTGGACTGGCAGGAGGCAAAAATGTACGTAGAAAGGCAGTTGGAATCAAAATGCGGACAGCCTTATGTAGGCATGGTATCAGGGGAATATTTTGAGGTAAGGCTGAACACCCCTTATGATGTAGAAAGAGGAAAATTTAATCTTAAACTGTGGCAGAAGCAAAAAGATGATTCAGGAAAGCTAAAGCCATGGAACCCTGTGGCATGCGTTGATGTTGTAGGAGCAAGAATAGGGAAGAGAAACGGTCTCCATGAATTTGTTGAATCATATTTCAGGGATATTTTTGACAGGCAAAGAATAGAAGAAGCTACTTCATCTCAGCTTCAATCTTCTTCAGAACCATGTCTAGAACTACAAACAAGTTGTAGTCAGTAACCTCTGAAGTGTATGCCTTTCCCTTGTCTATGACAAGGCCGTGCAGCTCAAACTTTTTGCTAGCCTCTGTCTCATGCACCTTTTTCAGGGTAAGACTTAGCTTTTCAAAGCTGCTGCAGGTTGTAGAAAATTTTCTTGCATAATTGCCTACAATCTTCTTTAAAATAACCATTGTCCCGCCATCAAAATCACGGAATCCAGAAAGCTCTATATTCCCTCCTAATTGCAGAAGGTCATCCATTTCGTCTCACCGCCGTTTTTTATCATTATGTCTGTATGTTATATTTTATTTTAAGGCATGTTTGTTTTTAAATCTTTCTGGAACTAAGTTACCCATCTTTACCCATGTTTACCCATAAAATTTATATATGTGAAAGCAATTAAATAGAACAGTTGGGGGAAATGGTGGAATATATAACAGCAAAGCTGAGACGGGATAAATTCGATCCTCTTCTAAAAGAAATGCTCGAGAAAATTTCAATGACTGCTGGGAGCAAAAACAGGCTCATAGGGGCATGCGT
>CAZLVM010000086.1:0-4277 GCA_964562875.1 uncultured Methanosarcinales archaeon
ATGAGATAGGGATTGAGGAAATAAAGGATGGCGTTGCTATTCTAAAGAATGGAAGCATGATATCAGTGCTCGAAGTAGCCCCTATCGGATTTGACTCAATGGCTGAAGCAAAAAAGAAAAAAGTTGTCAAAGCATACAAAGAATGGCTTGACTCTCTTGACTATCCTGTTCAAATTGTTGTCAGAAGTGTAAACGCAGACATAAACGAGCAGATAAGCGTGCTGAAGAACAATGTTGAATACACAATAAAACAAAAAATTGAGTTCAGAGAACTGCTAAAAGAATATAAAGAATTTGAAACATGGCTCGACAACCACCTAAATGGCAAGACAAAGAAAAGCACGGTATACTACCTTGTAATACCTTATCTGCCGAATGTAAAAAAATCATGGAGTTCATTCTTTTCAAAGGCAAAGAAAACCGAGGAAACAGAAAAATCCATTGCAATGCTAAAAAATAGAGTGGCTGAAAGCAAAGAGCTGCTTGAGAAAACCGGCGTTAAAATGCACCTTGTGCAGAACGAACAGCTGAAAAACCTTTACATCTCATATTTCCTTATGGTAAACAAGACTGGCACTGGAGACAAGCTTGCATATTCAAGCCCAGGCTCATGGTTTGACGAGTTCAAGAAGGAGGCAAACATATGAGCAGGAGAAGAGAAGTGGACTTTGTAGTGATTCAGCTAGTCAGCCTGGTCAAAATCAAGGGAATTGTGCTTCCTCCTGAAATAGATGAAATATGCGTTGACCTTGACGACAATCAGAAGATGAAGGTCTTCAAGAAGCTTAAGAGAAAAAAGATTGTCCTTGAGGACGGCATGCTGCAGTACAGCAAGCATGTTGTAGGTGATGAGGAGATAAGGGCAAAAGAGCTTAGAAGCTACATCGGAAAGAAAAATCCTATGATAATCACCTCTGACAATCTCAAAATAGGTCCAAGAGTGACAGAAGGAATAGTTGCAACAAGCTTTCCTGAACTTACAAGGGAAGAATGGCTTTCAAAATTGATGAAGGAAAAAGAAAACTTTGATTTTACAATGTACATAACGCCAAACTCGCAAAGGCCTACTGAAATTTACCTTGCATCCCATCTCAAACAGGTTGAAAAAGAACTGCACTCGCTGATACAGAAAGGTCTTGAGGAAGAGGATGAGGCAAAAACCCTTGCGGAAAGGAAAAAAGAGCTTATGCAAAAGCTTGACTACCTCAGGCAGGGGAAATACAAGCTCTTCAAGATGGCGCTTTACATACTAAGCAAAGGAGTTAATGAAGATACAGCAAAGAAATTGAGCAAAAAAATAATGTCAACCCTGCATTCAGGGGGCATAGAAGGAAAGTTTGCAACAAACTACCAAAAACAGCTCTTTATGTCAATGATACCAACAGGAATAGACAGGCTTGAAGGAAGAAGGATAGTTGTTCCTTCAACAACAGCCGCAGCGTCGTTCCCATTCAGGAAAAGATGATAAAAAAAGCAAAAAAGTTCATGGAGAAAAACCCTCTCAAGGGGGTTACGAAAATGAATGAGGCAGATTTTGCAGCAATAAAACTGCAGAACCTTCTAAGAAAAAAAGAAATCCTGCTTCCGAATGAGATTGAGATGGTTTGCAAGGATCTTTCTGCAGAAGAAAAGCTTATTGTCATAAGACAGCTCCAAAAATTGGGCATATCATACAGGGAAAAGATGCTTCATTTTGATGACAAGGAAGTTATTGGACCTGAAACAATAAGAGAAAAAGAATTGCTTTCATATCTGATAAGGCCTGAATATGTGAACACAGAAACAGACCACATCCAGATTGGCTCTCAGTTTTACGAAGGGATAACCGCAACAGGATTCCCTGCATCTGTAAGGGAAAACTGGCTTGGAAAGCTTATCCAGGAAAAAGGCAATGTTGACTTTTCAATCCATATCCAGCCAAGCTCTATTAGAGCTTTGGAAATACACCTCAACAGCCAGCTAAAGCAGGTTGAAAATGATCTTTACAAATATACACAAAGAGGAATACACAACCCTTCCCTTGAAAACAGGAAGCAGGAGCTGCTTGACCAGCTTAACAGCCTGATTAAGGGAGAATACAAGCTCTACAGAATGAGCCTTTACCTTGCAAGCAAAGGCGAATCAAAGCAGTCTGCAGCAACTGTAAGCCAAAAAATACTTTCTGCAATGCACGCTGAAGGAATTGAAGCTTCGCATGCAAGAAATTATCAGGAACAGCTTTTGAAATCAATTATTCCAACAGGAACAGATTTCCTAAAGACAAACCAAATACTGGTGCCAGGACCTGCAGCAGCTGCCTCATTCCCTTTCAGCTCATCTTTTTATGAAGTTGATGAGGAAGACGGCATGCTTCTTGGATTTAACGACAACGGAATTCCAATTGGAAAGTCGCTTTGGAAGCTTCCTAAATATATTGGAGCAGTTCTTGGGTCAACAGGCTCTGGAAAATCATATGCATCAAAAGCATTTTTGCTGAATGACCAGATGGTAAACAGCTCAAAAGTGTTTGTACTTGACCCTGAAGGCGAATATGTCAGAATGGCAAAGAACATCAAAGGGGCGCAAGTCATATCTCTTAACAAGGACTCAAATACAATCCCAAATCTCCTAAATTTAATGGGCAGCAACCTAACAGACAAATTGGTTTCACTGCCAAGGGTATTTGACGTGCTTCTCGACGGTGTTTCAGACACCCAAAAGCCATTGCTCGAACAGTGCCTAATTGATGTTTATAGAGTAAAAGGAATAACAGAGAAAAATACAAAGAGCTGGAAAAAGAACGCTCCAATCCTCTCAGATTTGATGAAAGTGATGCAAAAAAACAAGAAAAAATTAGTTGATATCAACATCAAATCAGACTATGAAGTGCTTATATCAAAGCTAAGCAGGTACACAAGAGGAATATTCAAGTTCATAAACCAGTCAGGAAAGAACATTAACCTGGACAGCGACTTTATCGTGTTTGAGTTCAAGGAAATGACAGAAGAGATAAGGCCTGTCATGATGCTTGTCCTGCTTGAGTTTATCAAGACAAAGTTTACCCTCGACAACTCAAAGAAAATGCTTGTTCTTGATGAAGCATGGAGAATGCTTAAGTCAAGGCACGAAGCAATGTATGTTGAAGGCTTTGCGAGAACATTCAGGAAAAGAAATGGCGCTTTGCTTTTGATTACACAGAGCGTTGCAGAGCTTAAAGGAAGCCCTGAAGGAAAAGCATTTTTGTCAAACACGTCATTCAGGTATATCCTGAAGACAGAAAAAGTTGTTTTGGACGAAACATGCGAACTGTTTGGGCTGAATGACTCTGAAAAAGAAGTTATTGGAAATGCAAGACCTGGAGAAGGAATCCTTGTATGGGGCAACAGGCACCATAAAATCAATATTGAAGTGGATCCTGAAACACATAATCTGATTACTACAAACCCTGAAGAAATGAAGAAAGTGGAAGCAGAAGAAAAAAAAGCCGAGGGGATTAAGGAAAAGATAGTTAAGGCTGTCAAAAGGGCTGTGAAAAGGGTTAAGCTCAAGAAAGTTAGACGTAAGAAGTAAAACGCCTAACCCAATACTTATTCTAAATCACCAAAAAATTAATATACTAACTCTTACCCATATTTACCCATTATAGTGAAGACTGGAGGTACAGCGATGAAGAAAGTTAAAGTGGTGGACTTATTTAATGTTCCATACGCAGACATGGGCGACAAAGTTAATGAGGTTCTCGTAAACCTGCAAGGTGACGGGAAAAGCATAAACAATATCAAAGTTCTCGGAGACAGCTTAAACAAGTGCGCAGTGTTTATCGTCTACGAAGAATAGGTCAAGGCTCGTAATTCCTGCTTCTGTAATCTTTTGCAGGCCTGTAATCATGAGAAGGTGTGCATCCTCCAGTTATAGGGGGCCATTCTACCCTGTTTTCAAGCTCTTCTTCAATCGGCTGAATTTCACGGGCAGGAGCCTGTGAATTGCACTGTATTCCTGACACAGTAAGAGCAAGTACTGCAGAAGTAAGCGCTGCAAGAGTCCATCTGGTATCTTTCTTTCCCTTTTCCAAAACTTCCATTCTTTTTTGGTTCATGCACTGAAGAAAAAATAAGTGGTATAAAAAATAAACGGTTTAGAAAAGAAAATCTTATTCAGGCTTCCAGCCGTTTGCCCGCATTTCAGCGTCAAGAACTTCTGGAAGAGCAAAAACAACCCCTATGTACTGGTCATCTTTATGCACAAATCCGGAAAGCCTCATGTATCCCTTGCTTAATTCAGCATCCTGCACTGATGAC
>CAZLVM010000087.1:0-686 GCA_964562875.1 uncultured Methanosarcinales archaeon
GTTCTTGTGAAAATCAAAGTAGAAAAAACAGAGTTCAGTAAAACTTCTGATGTTCTAAGGATACAGGGAATAATTGAAGAAGAACATGAAGACATACCCAGAGGGAGCCATCAATCTATAAGCGCGGAAATAGGGAGTATACTTACTATTGAAAAAAAGAAATGGCTAAAATACCAATCAGATAAGTTAAAAGAAGCAGTTTTATCAAAGATACCAAAGATAATAATATGTGTTTTTGACAGGGAAGAGGCATATTTTGCGTTGATGAAAAAATACGGTTATGAGATGCTGTCAAAAATGAAAGGGGATGTGCAGAAAAAAGCAATGGATGAAAAGCACAAAGGCGGATTTTATGAACAGATAACAAAACAGATAGAAGAATATGACAAAAGATACAACCCCCAAACTTTCATACTTGCAAGCCCTGCATTTTGGAAAGAAGAACTCATAAAGCATATTAAAGGAGATTTAAAGAAAAAAGTAATACTTGCGACATGTTCATCTGTAGGGAAGAATGGTGTTGATGAAGTATTGAAAAGAACAGAAACTCAGGAAGCGCTGAAGCAGGACAGGATTGCAAATGAGCTAAATCTTGTTGAAGAGCTGCTTGCACAGATATCAAAAGACGGACTTGCTGTTTATGGGATAAAAGAAGCAGAAAAGGCTGCAAATGCAGGCGCAATTGA
>CAZLVM010000087.1:696-4211 GCA_964562875.1 uncultured Methanosarcinales archaeon
GGGAAAACAAAACATACGAAAAAATAGATTCCATAATGAAAGTCGTTGATTCAACAAAAGGGGAAATACACATTGTTTCCACAGAGCATGAAGGCGGCAAGAAACTTGACGGCATAGGCGGGATTGCAGGAATTTTGAGATATAAGCTTAGCTATTAGATTATTTTTTTCTGATGCAATATCATATTATTTAATGTATTTAGCCCGTCTTATCAGAGCAAGCATTGCTCTTGCGCTCTTGCTAACATCGTTTAAGTCAGGAATATTGTTTGCTTCAAGAATTCTCCCCCCCTGTTTTGAGTAAAGACCACCCATATAAGTGCATATTATAGGCTTCCCAGGGAACCTTTTTCCTGCTTCAATTATAACCTTTGCATCTTCTTTTGGGTTTGTCATTGTCTGCAGTGTTTGGATTACTATAATTCCATGAATATAGCTTTCTTCAAGAAGAGTGTTTACAGCTGCAGAATAAGCTTCAGGAAGCGCATCACCCACAAGGTCAAGAGGATTTCTTTTTGAATACGCAGGATGCATTTTTCCTGTGTTATCCAGTTTTGCAACTGTTGACTGCTTAAGTTCAACTATATTAACTCCAATGGATTCGCAGGCGTCTGCGCACAAAACACCGCAGCCTCCTCCGTTTGTAATTATAGCAATGGAATTTTCTTTGCAATGAGGCTGATAAGCAAGCACTTTTGCAATGTCAAACAACTCTTCAACTGTTTCAGCAACTTCAATACCGCACTGCTTGAATGCAGCTTCATAAATTTTATAGCTTCCAGCAAGGCTTCCTGTATGAGAAGATATTGCTTTTGCCCCTGAACTTGTTCTCCCTGCCTTTAGCACAACAATTGGTTTTTTCATTACAGCGCTTTTTGCAGATTCCATAAACTTTTTGCCGTCATGAATTCCTTCAAGATAAATTGCTATTACTTTTGTGTTTGGGTCGTCAGCAAGGTAGTCAATAAAATCAGCAATGCTAAGGTCAGCCTGATTTCCAAATGATATGATTGCACTAAGTCCATACCTTTCCTGGACAGCCCAGTCAATTATGCTGTCTGCCAAAGCTCCAGATTGAGTGATAAATCCCACAGGACCTTCAGGCGGCATTGTAGGGGCAAAACTCGCGTTAAGATTTGAATATGGGCTGATTATCCCAAGGCAGTTAGGACCAACTACTCTTATGCCTGCGCTTTCAGCGATTTTTATAACGCTTTCCTGAAGTTTTCGTCCTTCTTCACCAATTTCTGCAAAGCCTGCGGAAATTATAACTGCAAATTTTATTTTCTTTTTTGCGCAATCCCTCATTACACTTGGGACTATTTTTGCAGGAACAGCAATCACAGCAAGCCCAATTTCATCATCAATTTTTTTTAGGTTAGGGTAGCATCTTACTCCAAGTATAAAGTCAGCATTAGGATTTACAGGATAAACTTTTCCTTTAAATGATTTACAAAAATCAGAACTTAAGACACATCCGCGCACAAGGCTTTTCAGAATGCCATAACCAACAGAGCGCTCATCCCTTGAAGCTCCGATTACTGCTATGCTTTTCGGGTTAAACATTTTTTCAAGGTTTGTTTTTTTCATTCAACCATCAGCCTCACATCAGCAATTATCGCAGACTTCTCATCAACCATTATAGGATTAAGATCCATTTCAATTATTTGCTTATTTTTTTCAGCAAGAGCTGAAACTGACATAAGAAGTTTTGCGATGGCTTCTATGTTTGCCTTTTTCTTTCCTCTTGCACCTTCAAGTACAGCATATCCTCTTATTTCTTTTATCATGCTGATGCAATCATCTTTTTCAAGCGGAGCAATTCTGAATGAAACATCCTTAAGAACTTCAACAAAAACTCCTCCAAGACCAAACATTATAACTGGCCCAAATTGAGGATCCCTTTTCATGCCAATTATTATTTCTGTGCCTGAAATTTCTTTCTGGATAAGCATGAATTCAATACCTTTTTTTGACTTTTTCTTTACAGCCTTTTCTATTTTGGAATAAGCTTTTGCAAGTTCTAATTCATTTTTTATGCCTGTGATAATCGCGCCAGCATCTGTTTTGTGTATTACTTCAGATGACATTCCTTTAAGGACAACAGGATACCCAATTCGGCCTGCTTCCTTTGCAGCAGCTTCTATTGTTTTTACTGCAGCACATTTTGCAATAGGGAGATTGTTCTTTGAAAGAAGATTCAAGGTCTTGTCAATAGGTAATTGATTCATTGATTTTAATATATTTCATTAGCCTATATAAATATTTTTGATGATTATAGAATAGGTAAAACAAACACTATTTTTCATAACATAAATACTTATATAGAACAGGAGGTTAGTTGCTACTTTAGAGTACAAACCCCTATTGTGAAGTGATGCCTAACACGATTTGAACGTACTAACCGGGGGTAAAAAATCGTAACATATTAATAGTAGTATATGTTTTTTACCCCACGAAGTAACAAAACTTCGCAAAAAAAAGGGGGGAGGATAGAATGATAGTAAAAGAGGAATTTTTAAGTAAGTTAAGACGGTATTTTTCTTTAAACCTTTATGAAGTAAAGATATGGGCTGCACTTCTTTCAAGAGGTGTGTCAACAGCAGGAGAGCTTTCAGACATTGCAAACGTGCCAAGATCAAGAAGCTACGATGTTCTTGAATCCCTTGAGAAAAAAGGCTTTGTTGTAATGAAATTGGGCAAGCCAATAAAATACATTGCTGTTACGCCTACAGAAGTTGTTGAAAGAGTAAAGAAAAACATGAGGTCTGATGCTGAAGATAAAGTAAAAAGGCTTGATGAATTAAAGAACACAGAAATACTTCAGGAGCTTACAACACTTCATGACCAGGGAATTGAACTTGTTGAGCCAACAGATCTTTCAGGTTCTCTAAGGGGCAGGCATAATCTCTACAACCATCTTGAGCTGACAATAAGAAATGCTGAAACATCAGTTACTTTGATGACAACAACACAGGGGCTCATGAGAAAGGTTGAAGGTTTAAAGCCTGTTTTTGAGAAGCTCAAGAAAAGAGGCGTAAAGATAAGGATTGCAGCACCTTTAACTAAAGAGTCTATGCTAGCAGTAAAAGACATGAAAGGCCTTGCAGAGATAAGGCACACAGACTCAAAAGCAAGGTTTGCAATCATTGACGGCAAAGAAATGGTATTCATGGTAATGGATGACAAAGAAGTTCACCCAACCTATGATATAGGAATCTGGGTAAGCACACCATTCTTTGCATCTGCTGTTGAAAGTTTATTTGACAGCGCATGGAAGTCAATGAAGGTTAGCAAGTAAATCTTTTTTTCTTTTTTTTTCTTTTTCTTGTTATTTTTTTATAAGCCAATGCTGCGCTACGTGTTACTTCTTTTATTTCTTCTTCAAAGGAGTCCCACGTTTTAACCAATGTTGAGATTAAGTACTTCGCTTGGCAGCATTGGCTATTATTTTATTGGTGGCAATGGCAGCCATTGCCACGCTCCGTGCTGCTTCTGTTATTGATTATTAATAGG
>CAZLVM010000088.1:0-4053 GCA_964562875.1 uncultured Methanosarcinales archaeon
GGAGCATTCCCTGCAGTCTCAGCAAATCTTTTTTTCCAAAATTTGCAACATTTGCAGTGTTGATTACGCCGTATTTTTTCATTTCCTGTATCTTTGCCTTAAAGCAGGTTTCAAGAAGTTTTTTTACAACTAAAAATTCAGGGGGAAGGTCAACCTTCACCCATTCAACATCAATCTCCTGCACATAAGGTTGTACATCAGGATCCTTATCTGTTCTTATTTCAACTTCATTGATGTAAAGGTTTTTGCAGACCTCGCTTATTTTTTCAAGGTCAGACCCAGGTGATGCAGTAAGTGCTAAAATTTTTGGGTATTTTGCTTTTTTTTGGTATTGTTTTGCTATGAAAACATATGAATATTCTCCTGTTGCTCTGTGAGCCTCATCAAAAACCATTACAGATACATCTTCCATTGAAACCCTTTCTGATATTATGTCATTTTCAAGACCTTGAGGTGTTGAGAATATGACTTTTGCATTTTCCCACATTGTCGCTCTTTTTGCAGGGCTTACTTTTCCTGTAAACAGCGCAAGCTCATCTTCTTCAATCTCAAAGTGTTTTTTGAATGTTTCAAGATGCTGTTCCACCAATGGTTTTGTGGGAGCAAGAAAAAGTATTTTTGAATTTGGGTACTGTTTGAACCTTTGAGTTGCAAGCATTAATGCAATAACAGTCTTTCCCATTCCAGTAGGGAGCACAACAAGGCAGTTTGAGTTTACACAGGTTGAAAGTATTGTTTCCTGGTAAAGCCTTGGTGTCATGCCTTTTATCATATACCTTGGTATTATCTGGGGCTTATTTAAGTTTTCGATGTCATGGATGCTTATTGGCACGGCTTCTGTCATGCATAATATTTCCGGAAAATCTCTTTATATACCTCACAACCAAAAGTCCAGTGTCCAGTGGGTATATCGCATTATCTTTTTATTGCATCTCCCTTTCTATACATCATGGCAAAAGTAGCATTAGTGCATCCGGTAATTACAGATAGGAGAGGTGAACACTATCCAGGCCATCTTGGGCTTTCTTTTGTTTCATCACATCTTAAGGAAAATGGAAACAGTGTTGTTTATGCAAATATGGCTTCTTCAGATAGTGGGGAAGGAATAATAAAAACAGTAAAGGAGTTCAGGCCTGATTTTGTGGGTGTTACTGTTCAGAGGGATTATGTTGATTTGGCAGCTGAAATGATTGCCCGGGTAAGGATGGCTGCAAAAAAGGCTGTCTATGTTGTTGGGGGCCCTGGCGCAACAAGAGACCCTGAAAAGATTTTGAGGGCAACACAAGCAGACTATGTTGTAATTGGGGATGGGGTTCCCACAATGCAGCACATAATTGACCAAAATCTTGATGCGCCAGGAATAGGATTTTTGGATAAAAAAAAGTTTGTTTCAACAGGCCCTGCAAAGTACAATCCTAACGCATGGAGTGTTGACCCTGATGCATTCTCTTCAAAATGGTATGCATTCCCGATTATCTCTTCAGTTGGCTGCGCATACAAAATGAGCAGCTTTTGCGACCTAAGGAATGTTTTTCCAAAAACAAGGGCAAGGGACATTGCAGCTGTTGTAAATGACATGAAGCTGCTTGCAAAAAAAGACCCTTTAAGATTTAGCATGGTTGATGATGATTTTCTTGTGAATAGGGGCAGGACTGTTCAGCTTGACAGGGCAATGGCTCAAGCAGGCTTAGAACAGCATGTATCATTTCTTACAAGGGCTGACAACTTGCTTTGGGAGGAAAATTATCTTTGGGCATCAAGGCAGAGGTATGACAGAACAACAATAGGCATAGAATCATTTCTTAAACCTCAGCTCGACCGCTGGAAAAAGGGAACAACCCCTGAACAAAATCATGCTGCGATAGAGCTCTTAAGGAAAATGGGGATAGAGCCAATAATATATATGATAGTTGGTGATGAAAAATCGGACATGGGTGAGTTTGAGCAGGTTTCAGAAGTTTTTTCAGAGCACCCTGAATATTTGCATTTGCTGAGCGGGGGAGTGCTTCTTGGAAGGTATGAGTACAAAGAAGACCCATTGGAAAGTTATGATGAATATGCACTGGTTTATGGTTATTTCTTTCACCGCCTTTTCTCAGCTTTTAATTCTAAGGAAGGGGAAAGCGCATCAAAAAAGCTAATGCAGGCTTTTATGGATGGAAAGCAGGTTTCTGAAGGAAAAAAGAAGGGTATAAGGGAAGTGTTTAGGATTGTTCACGGGGCAATGGAAAGTTCAATAAAAGGGGAAATAGACTTTAATGTTGGAAAGCTGATAATGGAGCGCCTTGTGGGCCGTATGTCAAATCTTATCACCAACTTATACTCCTAACTCATTCATGCCCTGGGCACAGCTTTTTGAAAGGATATTCAACAAGCTTTGCAAGACTTTTTGGCATTTCTTTTGGCACAGAAGTTGGGAGGTCTGTTCTTCCCAGGTTTTTGTTTGGAAAAATTGTGTCTCCTGAAAAAAGTATTTTCTTTTCTTTGTAGTAGATGCATATGCTTCCTTTTGTGTGTCCTGGAGTGCTTATTATTTCAATCTCCGGAATTTCAAGTTTTTCTGCCGGCTTTAGCTCTGCATTAAATTTTGCTGCCATATCCTTGTTAAGAATAGTGCCTTCTTTGTCTTCATTCAGCGATTTTATTTCATTCTCCCCTGCAAAGAATTCTGCATTTGGAAAAAGATCAAAATTTCCTATGTGGTCATAATGCAAATGGGTGAATATTACTTTTTTGACATATCTTGGGTCTATCACTCTTTCAATAAAGCCTGCCTCTTTTCTCATCCCTCTAATTCCTGCATCAATTACAACAGGCTCCTTTAGCAGAAGGACATAGATATTGCTGCCTGCAGAGATTTTCCATATTCCCTTTTCAATATTCTGCGCTATGTATGATTTTTTTGTCGTGGAGAACATAACTAACAACCATCCCTATCAAGAAAAGAATTACAATCACTTTTCTGCTTCCATAAAATGAACCAAGAACATACCCAACTACAAAGCCGAGTATGACAACAACCGCATGAACTCTTAGGTCATTCCTGAACTTCCACCACCATCTTCCAAAGAACGCTCCGAAAATAAATGCCACAGAATATATGATTACAGCGCTTCCTGCTGATGCAGCTGCAACAAAGCCTATTGCAAGAAATATAAATGCCATGTATTCTGCCCAATATTCAAACACGTTTGCCATTTTTTATCTTTTCCAAGCCCTCTCAAAAAATATGTAAAACACAAGCCATGTTGCGCCGCCTATCAAAAGCGCAAATATGTATGAGTATATTCCTGCGGTTATCAGGAACAAATATCCAAGTATTGTTCCTGCGATAAATGCATACCATAATCTTGACATGAAAAAGAACCTGCTTCCGTCCAATGGCGGTATTGGAAGAAGATTAATTCCTGCATACAGCCAGTTGAAAAAGAATATTTTGTCTGCAATTACAGGATTTATTGGGATAAAAGTAAAATACAGCTGTATGTTTTTCACAACTGTTGCGAATATTATGTTTGCAAGCGGTCCGCAGAACGCAATCCATGCAAACTCATCAACATTTCGCCCATACCTGAAAAAACCAATTCTTTGTTTTGCAATATGGTGGAGCCATATTCCTGTTCCGGCAAAAAACATGAGCTTTCCCCTTGAAAGTATTCCAAGGATAAGGCAAATCATCACACCATACCACCAAACTTGTGTTTCAATCTTCAGGCCTCTGTGCACTGCATAAAGCCTTTGGCCTGTCTGGTGTACAAGAACAGATACAAATACGATGACAAGAGATACAGCAAGGCTTCTTGCTATTTCATAGGCAGGCGCCCCATCAATCCAGTCCCCTATGGAAAAGACAAACGCAAAAACAGCTACAACAAGCAAAAGCCCTTTCATTTCCTCTTTGCTAAACCAAAAATATCTCTTGAACTTGTCAATGAAATTGTGCATGCAAATACTCTTGATTTAACTCTTTAAAAACCTTTTTGTATTTTAGGCTTTGCACAAATAGTGCCAGTGCACTTAAGGCAAAATTCTTTCAAAATACTGAAAGCAGAC
>CAZLVM010000089.1:0-3987 GCA_964562875.1 uncultured Methanosarcinales archaeon
TACGCCTCATCACTCATATCATATGAGTCTAGCGCTCTAACCAGGCTGAGCTACGGCGGCATATAAAAATTAAAAGTCAGAAGCCGTTTATAAAAGTTTCTGTTCAAGATGACTTATGGAATTTACAATAATAGGGTCTATTTTTCCTCCATTAAATTCAATTATGCTCAACGCAGTATTTTGCGGAATACATCGCCTAAAATTCTCTTCTGTGTCTATCTTAAGCGTGTGAATAAGCAGGTTGGCTATTGGACCTCCGTGAGAAACAATAAGAATATTATCATTCATATGTTTACTTGCTAAATTTTCAAAAAAAGAAGATACCCTTGCCCTCATTTGAATTATGGACTCCCCTCCTTCTGGAACAAAGCTGAAAAAATCAATATTTTTCTCCTGTGCATACCGGCTCATGCTCCCTTGGGGCTTTCCACTAAAAACGCCAATATTGCCCTCCCTAATTTCCTTCGAAAGCATGACCTTCTTTCCAGGATGCATGCCCATTATTACCTCTGCTGTTTTTACAGCCCTTAGCAAATCGCTTGAATAGCAGGCATCAATTTTTTCATCCTTAAGCCTTTCTGCAATCATCCTGGTCTGCCACTTTCCTGTTTCAGAAATAGGGCTGTCTCTATGCCCCTGGTTTATGCCAAGCACATTAAATTCAGTTTCTGCGTGCCTAACTATGTAAATCCTCATAAAACATAAAAATAAAAGCTATTATAAAAAATTAATTGATTAATGCCTTTATTTTCTCTGCAACCTTGTCTGCTTCGCCTTCTTCATATTTGCCCTGCGGCCAGTGCTTTAAACCGTCTGTTTCAAGTCTTGGTATGATATGAACATGGTAATGCGGAACAAGCTGTCCTGAAACCTTGAAGTTACTCTGAATAATATTAAATCCTTCAACTCCCATTCCTTCTTTTACTGCTTTTGAAACCTTTTTCACAGTCTTTGCAACCTCGCAAAGAAGCCCGTCAGGCATGTCAAGCAGTGTTTCATGGTGCTCTTTTGGAATTACAAGAGCATGTCCTTTGTTGACAG
Source organism: uncultured Methanosarcinales archaeon (assembly GCA_964562875.1). Classification (GTDB taxonomy): domain Archaea; phylum Nanobdellota; class Nanobdellia; order Woesearchaeales; family JAGWAF01; genus CAZLVM01. The sequence continues at coordinate 1,042 of CAZLVM010000089.1, forward strand.
GACCTATGTCAAGAAATGAAAGCACATTTTCGTCCTCATAAATCTTTGTGCATGGTATTTCACCCTTTATTATTTTGCAAAATATACAATCTTTGATTGTATGCTCAGAAATCTCTGATTTCTGTTGAATGCATTCATCACTCATTTTTCTTTCCCTCCAAATATTTTACAAACTTTTCCATTGCCTTTTTCCTGTGTGAAATTTTATTTTTCTCAGCTTGAGGCATTTCAGCATAGGTTTCATCAAAACCGTCTGGCTGGAATATTGGATCCCAAACAAACCTTTTCCCCCGTGGCTGAACAATTTTGCCTTCAACAATTCCTTCAAAAACAACAGGCTCTTTTCCGGGCTCGCAGTATGCAACAACTGCCATGGCCTTTGCTGATTTGTCTTCAAATCCGTCCAAAAGCTTTACAAGATTCAACAACCCTAATTTTTCTGCAAAAAATTTGATGTATTCGCCTGGCAAACCATTCAATGCATTGAAACAGAGTGCAGTATCATCAACAAAACATGGTTTTCCAATCTTTTCAGCTGCAATCCTTGCCTTATGCTTTGCAATTTCAGCAGGGTCTGCCTGTATTTCAGGCAAATCCATCTCAACATGTTCAACTTCTATTCCATGCTCTGCAAGTATTGCTTTGTCCTCTTCAAATTTCAGCTTATTCCCTGTAACAAAACATATTTTCATTTCAATACACCCATCTTTTTGAACCAGTGTTGCCATACTTTCTCAAGCTTTAGCTTTTTTATCTGGGCTTTTGTGTACCATCCGCCGCCTTTTGTTTCTGCATGGCTTAAGTCAACTTCTCCATCAAACTCGCACTCATAAACATGCCACTCATGGATTTTTACACCCATATAACATTCATTTGAATCAAGAGTCTCATTAAACAAAAGCTTTGAATTTTTTATCTTCAGCCCTGCCTCCTCTTCAACTTCTCTTTTCAATGCCTTAAGAGGGGTTTCGCCTGTATCAATATGTCCTGCAGGGCATGCAAAGCCTGGAGGGTATATTGCCCTTTCAATAAGAAGGTATTTTCCTTTGTTTTTCAGGACAGCGCCTACTGAAAAATGCTTCTCTCCCCCCTCAGTCATCTCAATCTTCGGGCGCCTCATCTTTCACAGCTCTTTTTAACGGCTCATCGTCATCAAGATAGTTCTTGACATACGAGTCCATTGCCTTGTTCATAACAGAAAAATCCTTTACTTCGCAGGGCTTTTCAAGAAAGTCCTTTACCCATTTTGCTGCCTCCTCAAAATTTTCAACAATTGCGTCAGAAGACCCAAAAAGAAATGGGTGGATAAAATTCTTAACATCCTGCCCGAGATATTCAAGCCTGTCCCTCTTATAATACGTATTTCTTGGAGCAACTGAAATAACAGGAATCTTTTTCATTTTGGCATACATCATTTCCTGGCCTACTCCAAGGCCTCTTTTTTCCCTTGCATCCACAACAACAAAATCAGAAATTTTTACAGCCATCAAATCCCTTCCAAGAACAGTCAGGGGATTGTTAAGATTGTCATTTCTGTATCTTGGGTCTATGAACATTACTTTATGCGGCAAAAGCGTTTTCTTGAAAAGTTCCATGTCTTCAGGCATCCATGAAATCCTTTCTGTGTCTTCTTTTCCTTTTTGTATTCCGCCTGCCGGATAAATCTTTATTATTTTCATTTTGGTTATTCCTTGAGTACAATCTTTGTTGATTTGCTCACATTTTCAGGCATTTTGTCAAGCGAAAACCACTTCACTTCATCATGCTTGTGCGGCTCAACGACTCTTGGCTCACCATCCTTAATCCTGCATCTGAATGTAGGCGCAACCCAGTGCTGGCCTTCTTCAGGAAGTATGTGGTTTACTGCGCAGATAAGGTTTTCAACTTCAATATCAACGCCTATCTCTTCTTTTGCCTCTCTTTTGAGAGTTTCTTCCATTACCTCGTTAAACTCCACTTTTCCGCCTGGAATCATCCATGTTCCTGGCTCTACCTTACTGTCCTTTGACCTCAAAAGCATTAGAAACTCATTCTTGTCATTAAGTATAAACGCGCCAACTCCTACTCCAATAAAATCTTTTCCAGGTTTCATCTTAGTTCCTCTAAAACATTGTCTATGTCCTGAAGGTTTTCAAAAAACACATCAGGCTTTGCTGCAAGCACCTCTTCTCTTGGCTGAACTCCTGTCCCAACAGCAACTGCTATTGCATTATGGGCTTTTGCAGCTCTAACATCATGATATGTATCCCCCACTACAAAAATCTTTTCAAAATTGCCGTGCCTTGACTTTGCTTCTTCTATTGCCCTTCCCAAAAAATCAGTTCTTTCTTCTCCTGGCTCTGCGCAGACAGAAAACTCAAGAAAGCCTTTTAGTCCTGTCTTCTCAAGTATTGCGTCTGTCACTTCCCTTGATCCGCCTGTATAAAGAGCAACTTTATGCGGCGCCCTTGTAAGTGCAAACAGCAATGCCTTGATATTTGGAAAAATATGTTCTGCGTTTACATTTTCATTAAGATTTTTTGTAAGAAAAGCCATTGCTTCTTTGTTTTTTGCATCAACATCTTCTTTGCTCATATGAGCAAGCATGTCATAGATTATAGTGTGGGCATTTCTTCCAGGCCCTTTGCCGTCCTCAAACCTGCCGGAATAGCCGTAAACAGATTTCATCATGTTTTCATATCCTTTTTTGTGCACATCTGCCAAACTGACAAGAGTTTCATCAAGGTCAAAAAGGTAAAGGTTCATTCGAAAAACCCCTTATGAATGTATTTCATGTCTTTTTTCAGCAGGTTTGATTTATGCACAGGAATTGTTTTGTCTTTCAGAATCATTTCATTTATTATTTTGACATCGCTGGGAACAATATTGTTTTCTTCTGTTATTTCAGACAGGTCAAACCATTTCAGCTCTCCTTCTTCAGATTCAACAAGGTTCAAATGATTAGGC
>CAZLVM010000090.1:0-3969 GCA_964562875.1 uncultured Methanosarcinales archaeon
ATGATATTCTTGGCAGAATAATAGAAATTGACAAAATACACAAGAAAAGAGGCCCTCCTCTTGCAAAACTCGTGAGAGAACATGTCCAAAACAATGAAAGCAGGGAAGATTTTAAGAATCTCTGGAAGCAATACATCCAGGAAAAAAAGCTTTTGACATTGGAGCGTACACTAAGGAGTGCGATTGAAGAGTTTAGAAACACAAAAACAGTAAGAAACCTTTACCAATTCTTCACCCTGGCTGAGAAAATTGTATGGATGGAAATAGCAGTTTTAAATAGTGAGATAGAAAAACTTACAAAAGCTGCATGAAATAATTAAAATAAAAAAAAAAGAAATTCTTATGCGAACAGCACGTAAAGAACGCAGACTGCTCCAACTGCCCAAGGAAGTAGGGACATAAGGCACTGATTTCTGTTCTTTGCCATTGTCTTTGCAAGCTTTGCCATTGCATTAGGATGAAGCACAAAACTAAATGTCATTACGCTTCCGACAAATGCAACTACTGCTGCAACTTCTACTATGGTAAGCACTGACAGCACATAATATCCTGTCACAACTGCTGCGACAACGCTCAAAACCATAATGAAACCAGACTGGTTTTTCATTACGCTCTTGCATTTTTTGACATATCCCTTTGGGCTGAAAACAATCCAAGCACCATCTAAGAGAATCCAAACCGCAACAATCAATGCTAAAATGCTTATTGCATCCATGATATCACCTCAAGAACAAAAATGGAAATAATCCTATTTAAGATTTTCTAAAAATTAGGGGATTTTACACGACTTTAAATCCTCTACCAAAGGCTCGAACGCAGGGTATCTTTCATCAGGGTCAGGCTGAAGGCAAATATGCGCAATTTCTTCAACACCCCACTTGGCAACATCAGAAGGCATTCTCTTAATGTGCCCCATTGCTGCTTTTTCCATCACTATATGATTCCAGTCCCTATCAAAACCCATTGAATGAAAAGGATGCTTTCCTGCAAAAGAAGTGAACAACAAAACCCCAAAAGAATATATGTCAGAGCGGTGGTCATAAACCCCCTCTCTGCTAAACTCTGGCGCTATGTACCCTGCAGTACCTACAAAAAAGGTGCTGTCATAGCCTCCCCCAATCGGCACTGCAAATCCAAGATCAACAACTTTTACAAGCCTAGTTCTCCTGTCTTCTATTATATTTTCAGGCTTTACATCCATGTGGACAAGGCCTGCCTTGTGCACAATGTCAAAGCCAAGCCCTGCATCAACAAGAACTCTTTGCTTTGCAGAAGGACTTATTTTTCTGCTCATCAGCATTTTCTCTGCATTTTCTCCTGGAACCAACTCTAAAACCATGTAATGAAGAGGCCTTGGGTCTCCGCTTGACTCAAAATAAGTCCCATCAAGCGTTCCTGAAGAATAAACATGCGGAAAGCTCTGCCTGGCCTGGTTAAGAGGATGCGCTGCAACATTTCTGTGGGCATTAACTTCTGAAAGAAAACTGTTAATCCTAAACGGATTTTCAGCATGATGCCTTTCTGTGAATGATTCATACCCTTCAATATACTTAACAACTTTTACAAAAACACTCTCTGCGAGCCACCCTTCCCTTAGAGCCCGCCCCATGAAAAGATGAGATATGCCTGTTGAGCCAAGGTATTTGATTTCTGCAACTGGAAAATCAGATGAAGGAAGAATTTTGTTAAGGCGCATTTCAAGCCCTAATGAAACTACTTCTTCAGGTGTAAAAGATTTTTCTTCACTCATAACAATATATACTTGAGAGCTAAATTAAAAAGATTATGAATAATTACCAGGGATGCATGCAGTAAGAGCGTCAGCAACCTCGCCCATTGACTGGTATCTTTCTACAGGTTTAATCCTTACACACCTGTAAGCAACTTCATCTATGCCAAGAATTATTGATTCAGGGTCAATAAACTTTCTCGGGGCTGTCCTTCGATTTACTCCATCAAACGGCAGTATGTCCCTGTTAAAAACCTCAAAAAGCGCAACACCAAATGAAAACACGTCAGTTCTTGCGTCAACAATGCCTGCGCCAATGACTTCAGGAGCTGCATATTCCGCTGTTGCAACAATATAATCACTATCAATCTTTGAACCAATCGACTTTGCAAGCCCCAGGTCAAATATTTTTACATTGCCTGATTTAAGGCATCTTCCCGTGTTGTTTGGCTTAAAGTCAGCATGCACATAGCCTGCATGGTGTATAACTTCCATTGAAAGCGCCTTCCACACCATTCTTTTAATCTTCTTAACATGGCTCACTTTAAAATTTGAAAGATCTTCAAGATGGCGGTCAACTTCAAGCGGCTCTGTTGCCATATAATGCAGAGACAAATCCCTGCCCCCTACCTGGAAAAACCCCTCAATTTCACCACTATGATAAACTCTTATAATTCCATCCCTTTTAGAATTAAGGGGATGGGCAGCAGCCTCCCTTGTAACAGCTGCTTCTTTCTTGAAATCCTCTGCCCTTCTCCGGTCAGTATCAGGGCATCCGTCAGCTGAATACCTAAGCGTCTTTACAACAACAGGCTCTCCGCTTTCTGTAAACCTTCCGTGAAAAACATGGGAAAAGTTTGTTGATGCTGCAAGGCTAAGATTGCCTATTGAAGGCTCTGCAGACGGCAGAATCAGGTTTACCTTTAGCTCAAGGTCAGGATCTTCAGCAACCGTTGATCCTGAAAGATCAACTGTTGGCGCGCAAGCAGCCTTTGCTCTCTTCTGATTTTCAGCTGCTATTGGTCCTGGAAGCGATACAGTTCCAAGACAAAGAGCACTCTGTCTAATATCTTTAATTTCTTTACTCATTCTTCACTCACTCAATCAAAATTCCGAGCAGGATGTATATAAAGCTTATGAATTCAAGTAATCTTTAAATACTGCTGAGCAATTCCAAAACTAACATGAGTAGAGACGGATGCTTGGAAGATGATGTTGCTGAAGCACCGAGAGGTTCTAAAATTCCTGATGAGATATGCCCTTATGCTGATGAGCTTCTTGACCAGCTTAAAATGATTAAAGTAATGAGCAAGCCGGGAAGAGAAATATTCTTTAAAACATTAAACAGAAAAGATGCTTATCTGCGCAGAAATTTTGTCTGCACAGGCACTGCGCCGGAGATATGCAGTGGCTGCCAAAGCTACACTACCTGCTATCACCTTACAGAAAAAGACATTCCCGAAATCGACCTCTGCGGCATAAGAACCTGGCTTGAAGCTGCAGGCATACATCAGGATTAATAGAAAAGCTTTTAAGGTTTAATTCTAAGAACAAAGGTATGAAAAAAGTAGGCAGACTGAAAGTTAAAGACCTTATGAACAGGCATTATCCAAAAATAAAGATTGATGAAAGCATAAAAAAAGTTTTGGGAACTTTCAGAAGAACAAAGGTTGACGCTGTGCCGGTTTTCTCAAGAGACAAGTTTGTTGGAGAAATATTCAAGGAAGACCTGCTAAAGCTCGTTGTAAATGTTGAAAAGGTTCCTGAAAACAAGATTCTTGAGCTTGGCTACAGCATGGACTTTGGGTATTTTGCAAAAAAAGCAAAGGACATAATGACAAGCCACAGCCTTTCAATAAATGAAAATGATTTGGTTGAGGATGCAGCCTGGGAAATGCTTCAGAACGAAGTAAAGGCATTAATGGTTGTAAACGACAAGAAACAGATTATAGGCATAATAACTGAAAAGGACATAATGAAGAGGATACTGAAGAAATGAACCTTATACTTGATGTAATACTTGTACTTCTTTTTGCAAAATTAATCGGCGGCCTGTTGGAAGAAATTAAAATGGTTGAGCTTCTGGGGGCAATACTCGCAGGAATACTTCTCGGGCCTGTGCTTGGCATTGTTGAAGCGTCAAACATTGAGCCGTTTGGAAGAATAGGATTAATCCTTATTCTTTTCCTTGCAGGATTTGAAGAATTTCCAATTGCAGAAATACTAAAAGAAAAGTTTGG
>CAZLVM010000091.1:0-1729 GCA_964562875.1 uncultured Methanosarcinales archaeon
GTGTTGTTTTGCACATAAATGTCATGTATTGTACTTTGTGTAGTATTTGAAAGTAAAATTCCATATTCAAAATTTTCAAACTTGCAGTTAACAAGTGTAATGTTTTTTCTGTCAGTGGCGTTTAGGCCTATGCTTCCATCAGTCCAGTCTCCTTTGACAGTATATTCATTGCAGTCAATGATTATGTTGTCTGCTTCAATCTTTATGCAGCTTTCTGCTCCGCTTGTAGTAATTGAGTTTGTAAACACACTGTTGTTTGTTATTATTCCGCAGTCAGATGCGGCAATTATTGTAGTATTCACACTTGTGTTGTAGTTTCCATAGTCTATTCCGTCATAAGCTCTCACATAGCAGCTCCAGTTATGGCCTTCAGAAAGGTTCCCGCTTTGCAGTATTGAAACATTTACAAGCATTCCAGGAGTGTAGTTGGCAGGATAAGTGTCAAAACTCATATTTTGTATTCCATTTCTGAACCAGTTTCCTGAATAGCTTGTATTCTGCCACCAGTCTATGTCTGTTGAGTTTGCCCAGCATGTAAGATCATCAACAGATATATTTAATCCGGTTGTTGAGGTTATTATGGCCTTTTGTGTAACCGGTGCCGTGTTTGGTATCTGAATGCTTATGTTTCTCATTTCAGAAACATTGGTGTTTTCTCCGTCTGAGCAGTTCACCCACCAATAATAATCCCCATTTGCAAGGCTTTGGTTTGGAATTATTGTGGTTAGGATTGAATTGTCTGTTGTGCTGTTTCTCCCGTATGCTATTGGGATGCTGTTATTCAGCCATAATGTACAGTCAAGTGTTGACGCAGTTTCATCAGTGGCATTGAATGAAAAACCTGTTCTGTTGCTGGTTGTTTCTATTGAATTGTTGAGAGGCAAAGAAAGGTTTATTGATGGTGGTTCAAAGTCGCTTGTGTATTCAAGCTTTATTGCAGGCATATAATCTTTTGCGCTTCCAGACGTAGTTCCGCTTGTTAAAGTGTATATTGAGCAGCTGTCGCAATGCCCTGAAAACATCCTGTTCGTTCCAACGCTTAGTCTCCTAAACATGCCTCCACCGGTGGTATATCCTACATCATTTCTTGCTATGTCTATCATTAGGTTGCTTGTCCCGTCCCATGTGAATGGCGTTGTTAGGGTGTATGAATTCCATTGGCTTAGTGTGGGATTTTCATTGCTTGGCCCGTATACAGTGGTCCATCCGTCTTCCCAGCTCGTTGTTGTGCTTGCTCCAGTGTTTTTCATCCTTATCCTGAAATTTCTTAATTCTCTTCCTGGAGTTTGGCCGCAGTAAAGTTCTATTGCTGATATTTCGGCGATGTCTGTAATGCCTGCAGCGTTCAGGTCTGATGCAAGGTATATGGCCTGTGCTCTTGAGTTGTACCAATAGGTGTTATATGGGTCCCCGTTGGTTGATGTGCCATTACCCCATAAAGATGAGCCGTATCCTGTAAGCAGTTCCGTATTTGAATTTATTCCAAGCCCAGTTCCATTTCCAATAATGGGGCCTGGCTGGAAGATTTGATTGTTATAATCATCGCTTTCATTGCCTTGCTCTTTTGGTATTTCCTCTGAAATCTTTGTCAATGATGTATCATCATCTTCAGTTTCATTCATATTTGTTTCATTAATCTCTGTCCCATTCACAACAGTCTCATTCACAACAGTATCATTCCATTCTTCTGGTATTGACAGGGTGAGGTTTTCAACTATTTCGGTTATGT
>CAZLVM010000091.1:1829-3748 GCA_964562875.1 uncultured Methanosarcinales archaeon
TCATTCCATTCTTCTGGTATTGACAGGGTGAGGTTTTCAACTATTTCGGTTATGTTTGCTGTTTCATTTTCCAGGGTATAGTTTTCCAGAGTGGAGTTTGTCTCATTTTCGTAGACACTAAACCCTGTAAAGCTCGGCGCAACACCTATTGTCAGCACTCCAAGTATCATAGAAACGGTTAGGAGAACCATTCCATATCCCAGGAGATTGGCTTTCCTCACTTGTTTCCACCTCTGGCTTTTGTTTTAATTTTCTTCAGAAGGTCCTTATTCTTCTCGACAAACTCCTTCATAAATATCTCGAGTTTTTTTGACCTTACGAGCCCGAGCTCCTCGCAAATTAATGAGAAATCGTCATAGGTATCTCTGTCTATGAGAAAATTATACCTATTCTTGTTAGACTTTGGTCTCGCCATCTAAACTGCCACTCTAATTGCCAATTGGTTTAGTGTGTGTATTAATACACACACTATATAAACATTTCGGTATTTTGCCAGAAACAAAAAGTTTTTAAACAACCCAAGCAGACTAATCAATGAGATGATAGAGCTTTTATTCTACGGAAGAGCAGGAGAAGGCGGCAAGACAGCAGCAGAGCTGATAGCTGACGCCTCATTGGAAGAAGGCAAATACATACAGTGCTTTCCAGAGTATGGCCCTGAAAGGGAAGGCGCTCCGGTAAAGGCATTCACAAGAGTTGATTCAAAGCCGATAAGGGTTCACTGTAACATAAAGAGCCCAGGTACAGCTATAATAATTAATCCAACACTGCTTGACTGCGGTGATGTGCTGGATATAATCAAGAAGGATGGTGTTTTGGTTGTAAACACTGAAAAATCCCCTGAAGAGATAAGAAAAGAGACAGGATTCAAGGGAAAGATAGCAACAGTTAACGCAACAAAGATTTCAATTGATGCATTTGGAAGAAGCATTCCTAACATGCCTATGCTTGGCGCTCTGTTAAAGGCAACAGATGTTGTCAAGATGGAATCCCTGAAGAAGCACGTCTTCTGCAGGTTTTATGAAAAAATAGGCGAAGAAAAAACAAAAAAGAATATGAGTGTTATTGATACAGCATATGATGAGGTGAGAATTGATGGTTAAGGTTTGTGTTCCTTCAGTAAAAAAAGGGTGGAAAGACATTCCCAAAGGAGGAATAATTGATACTCCTGGTTCAGCAAAAGAAAATAACACAGGAACCTGGAGAAGTTTTAGGCCTGTTCACATTCCTGAAAAGTGCATTAACTGCCTTATCTGTTGGATTTACTGTCCCGACGCTTCTGTGAGGGCAAAGGATGGCAACTTTAATCATTTTGACTATGATCACTGCAAAGGATGCGGTGTCTGCGCAGAAAACTGCCCTACAAAGGCAATAAAGATGGTTGAGGAATCAGAGGCAAAAGAAGTGAAAAATGAATGATATCAAGAAATATCTTAATGTGAAAAAAAGGGAGCATGATTCTCTTACTGGCGCTGATGCAGCTGCCTGGGCAATGAAGCAGATTGACCCTGATGTTGTTGCCGCGTTTCCTATTACTCCGCAGACTGAAATAATGGAAAGGTTTGCAAAGTTTGTTGCTGACGGAGAAGTTGATACTGAAATGATTCTTGTTGAGTCAGAGCACTCTGCAATGTCAGCTGTTGTGGGAGCGTCATCAGCCGGCGCAAGGGCAATGACTGCAACAGCATCAAACGGTCTTGCTCTTATGTGGGAGATTGTGTATATTGCCGCATCAACAAGGCTTCCAATTGTAATGAACGTGGTTAACAGGGCATTGTCAGGCCCAATCAATATTCACTGCGACCATTCTGATTCAATGGGCTGCAGGGACTCTGGCTGGATTCAGGTTTACTCGGAAAATGGGCAGGAAGTTTATGAAAATACTATAATTGCAGTAAAGTTGGCAGAGCACAAGGATG
>CAZLVM010000092.1:0-3664 GCA_964562875.1 uncultured Methanosarcinales archaeon
CCCGACGACAAAGCCAAAAAGAATTAACAACCAACCGGTTACAAAAACTCTCAAAAATACTGAAAATGCTGCATTATAAAAGAATCCAAAAGGGTATGCTGTTATCAGGGCTGAGCCTATTGGAAACACCCATGTTCCATCTGCAAAAAATATCTTATGAAAAATATTAAACAAAAAATTAAATGGGATTATATACAAAACAAAAGGAAGAACTGCAGATGCAATGCCTGAATAAATAAAAACTGCGCTCCATTTGCACTTTTTGTAGTAAGTGTAGGCAAAAAACGCTGATGAAACAAGTAATATGTAAAGCAAATAATATCCCCAGTTAACTAATGACTTTACATCCTCTAAATGAATAATCTCTTCTTTGGTGAATAGATTTTCTGACAGTCCTGCATCAGAATAAAAATAATCCATTACATACCTATCAACCTGCATGGCAAATGTAATGTTCACATTATTTTCTGCAAATTGCTTCTCATGAAAGCTTTTGCTGGCAAGAACAGAAGCAAAGCTTAACAGCAGAACTATAAGTGGTATAACCACAACTAATGGAACGCAAACCCTTTTACTTGATTTTCTCGCCGTCTTTCGCATCTACAGAAATCTCCTCTTTTTTTGTCTTTAATGGCTTTCCGCCATACAGAGCCTTTTTCCCTTTTACAGAAAGCTCAACTTTTGCAAAATCTTCTATTGTTATCTGGCTTTTACCTGTTTTTATTCCTTCAATAAATACACTGTCTCCCGGGCTTGAATTTGGAGCTGACAGCAGCCTTGCAGTTTTCCCTGCTGCCAAAAGCATGCCATTGCTCTCCTTCCCCCTCAAGTTTGCCGGCTTAAGGTTTGAAACAACAACTATATTTCGCCCAATAAGCTCATCAACTTCGTAAGCCTGCTTTATCCCCGCAACTATCTGCCTTTTTTCATTTCCAAGGTCAATCTGAAGAATCATCAGCTTATCTGCTTCAGGATGAGGCTCTGCCTTATTTATTTTGGCAACCTTCAGGTCAAGTAGGAATTTGCCTTCCTTTTTGTCTGCGTATTTTTTTGAAAAATTCTCAATTTCCTTGTCTTCAAGCTTTCTGAAAAGAAGTTCAGGCTTTCCAACTTCATGGCCTTCTTCTATTGACATTTTACCAAGGTCATCCCATGAAAGATTCCCAACATTAAGCATTTTCTGTATCTTTATTGATGAGTCAGGCAAAAAAGGCTCTATCAGTATTGAAATGTCCTTCACACAATTTGCAAGAACTCCGAGGCATGAATGAGCTCTTTCTTTGTCTTCCTTTATCAGTTTCCATGGCTCGCTCTTCTGAAAATAGTTGTTTGCCAGTTTGCCTATAAGCATGACTTCCTTCAATGCTTCTTTTAATTTTATTTCTGAAAAATTCTTTGTTACTTTTTCTCCGCCTTTTTTTATTTCTGCAAAAAGCTTTTTGTCTTCATCATTCAGCTTGATTTTGCCAATTTTCCTGTCAAAAAACTTATTCAGGAAAACAATTGTTCTGTTTACAAGATTTCCTACATTTGCAACAAGCTCATTGTTGTTTTTTGCCTGGAAATCCTTCCACAAGAACTCTGTGTCAGCTGTTTCAGGCCTGTTGACCATTATATAATATCTCCAAACATCAGAAACTATCCCTGTTTCCTGCGCATCATCGCCAAATACCCCTATATTTCTGCTTTTTGAAAACATGCCGCCTTCATAATTGAGGTACTCATTTACAGAAAGATTCTGCACCAACGCATAAGGGTCTCCGGTTCCTATGAGGAATGACGGAAATAATATTGTATGGAATGGTATATTGTCTTTTCCCATGAACTGAACAAGCCTTGTTTTTTTGTCAAGCCACCAGTCTTTCCAGTCCTTTCTGTTTTCTTTGACTATGCCTATGTACCCAATTGGAGCGTCAAACCATGAATAGAACACTTTTCCTTCAAATCCTTCTTTGGGAACCGGAATTCCCCATTTCAAATCTCTTGTTATGCATCTCTGCCTTAAGCCTTCTTTTAACCAGCCATTAGTCATTGTTTTTGCATTCTGGCTCCAGGTTTTTTCAACAGTCTTTATCCATTTCTTTAGCTTTGGTTCAAGCTTTGGAAGGTCTATGAAAAGGTGCTTTGTCTTTCTCACTTCAGGCGCTGAACCGCATACCTTGCATTTCGGATTTTTCAGCTCTGTTGTATTCAGGAGCTTTCCGCACTTTTCACACTGATCTCCTCTTGCTTCTTCATAGCCGCAATGAGGACATGTCCCCTCAACATATCTGTCTGCAAGAAACTTATCGCATTTTTTACAGAATGCCTGTTCAATTTCTTTTTCAGCAATATAACCATTTTTGTCAAGTTTTTGGAAAATATCTATTGAAACTTCCTTGTTTGCTTCTGATGAAGTTCTTCCAAAGCAGTCAAACCTGCACCCAAACCACTCATAGACTTCCTTGTGTATCTTAAAATACTTATCAACCAGCTGTCTTGGAGTTACTCCTTCTTCTGCAGCTTTTACCTCTGCTGTTGTGCCGTGCTCATCTGTCCCGCAGACAGAAATCACATTTTCTTTTGTCAGCTTTAGAAACCTTGTATAAACATCAGTTGAAATCACGCAAACCAAAGTGCCAAGATGAGGCACGTTGTTAACATAAGGCAGCGCGCTAGTTACAATTATCTTTTGCTTTCCTTTTGCCATAAGAGATGAGAGAAGAATTTTATTTATAAATGTTGCTGTAGAATTACTATTTGCTGTAATCCACTTCTTTTACAACAGAATAATGGTGCCCGTTACGCATACCTTCGTTTTGCCTTAGTTCGATTTCTGTTCGGGAGCCTTCATCGCAAAATATTGCAGCGCAATGATCCAGTCCATCCACGCCCCACGGAGCAGGATTTACCTTGTCCAAATCTGCAGACGTTATGACATCCCCAAGCGCTTCAGCTGCTGCTTTTATCTGCGGATGTTCCACGCATATGAAAACAAGTGACTTTACCATACAAACAGTTATTGAACAGGAACTTAAAAAGATTATGTGATAAAACAGAAATAATTTTAAACCCCCCAGCAATTAAATGATTAAAATGAAGAAAATAAGCTTTTGCTTTGCAGTATTATGCATGATAGTTCTTGCAGGCTGCAGTACGCCTGATGACGGCAGTCCTCCTTTAACCCTAAAGAATGATGTCCTGAATAATCTTAAGGCAGTTGAATATGTTAAAATTGAAACCACAACTATAGGCTATCTAAATAGGAATATTATAGCATTGGCCAGGTCAGTCGCAGAACTGGATTTTGTAAATGACAAAGTGCACATAACTCATAACACAGAAACAAGCGAAAACAACACAGGATATACTTATATAAGAGACAGCGACACTGCATTCCATAACCTAAATGGCACTTGGGAAATTGAGAGCGTTGAAAAGCTTGAAAGCCAGAAAGGCCTTGTCAGCCTGATTGAAAGGCTGGGCAAAGTAAATAAAATGACCAACATAGGTACAGAGCTTGTGCAGTGGGAAGAAACATACTTGCTGAGCTCAAAAATGAGCGGGAATGACGCTGCAGAGCTCATGGAAAGCATATTCAGAAACGCAATCATAGGAACAAACGAAACACTTGTCCTGAAAAAAGGGGAAACGATGCCCCGTGGGGATGTGCTCCGTTATTGCC
>CAZLVM010000093.1:0-3629 GCA_964562875.1 uncultured Methanosarcinales archaeon
ATAAGGTTTTTCTTGTCAGTGTAATACTCTGCTATAATCCTGCCAACTTCATCGACAGTGTCCACATTGTGCTTGACAAGCCATTTAAGCACTTTTTGCTTCTCATTAATCTCTTTCCAAAAATGCGCTCTGGAAATTCCTGTGAAGGTTGATATCTGATCAATAATGACCTTGGAATGGTTTGCATTGACCAATTTGTCCTTCCTAATATCATACTGTCTTATGACATTTTCTTTTGTATCCTTGGTAATTTCTGCAATCTGAAATGTCCTTCTCTTTCCTGTCCTCCTGTTCCTGTACTGCACAATTATCATTGAAACAGCAGGCACCATTGTCTTTGGAATGTCTATTGGAGGATTTGTAAGCCTTGTTATTGTTTCTTCAGCATTATTAGCGTGGACAGTGGCATAAACTGAATGGCCTGTATGAATTGCCTCAAACAATACCTCTGCCTCCTTCTTTCTTCTTATTTCCCCTACTATAATTCTATCAGGCCTCTGCCTAAGAGAGTTCACAAGCAAGTCAAGCATAGACACTTCACCCTTGCCCTCTGGGTTAGGAAGCCTTGTAACCATTGGAATCCAGTGCAGAAAACTTGGCAGTTTTATTTCCCTTGTGTCCTCTATTGAAATTACTCTTTGGTTTGGAGGGAAAAAATTGCTAACAACATTAAGCATGCTTGTTTTTCCTGAAGCAGTTCCTCCTGCTATAATTATGGAAAGCTCATACTGCACTGCTTCCCAAATTATAGCTGCTGCTTCAAACGATATTGTTTCTTCCTTCAGAAAGCTGGTTATAGTCCATGGCTTTGCCGCAAACTTTCTCAATGTTATGGTATTCCCCTTGTAAGAAATTGGACTTAGAGTTGCATTTACCCTGTCTCCTGTAGACAAATGAGCGTCCATCAATGGGTTAAGGACTGTTATGCTTCTCCCAACCTTCCTTCCAATCATTGTTGAAAAATGCCTTGTCTGCTCCTCATTGTCCATGGTAATATTTGTCTTCAGCCAGCCGTGCTTTCTGTGATAAACCCAAACCGGCTCATCAGCTGAATTAATTGCAATCTCCTCAAGGTTTGCGTCATCGTTTAATATCTCTATCTTGCCAAGCCCGAGCGATTTATGCACAAGATATGTCGCAAGAAATTTTGACGTCTTGTCATCTGCATCAGGAAAATACTTCTTGATTAAGTCAGATATAGTTTCAGTGAACTTATCTTCCACAATTGCAGCTCTCTTAATCTCTGTTATGTCAACCATTCCCAAAGTAACTTTCCTGACAAGCTCCTTTCTTATCCTTTCAAGAATGATTTCAGTATTCCTGCTTATTGAAGAAATATAAACATCATATATAGGGACAAACTCCCCTTTCTTCCTGTAAATCCTGATGGAAATCGGCATGTCAGAAGAAGGAAACTGGTATGAATCAACCAGATCTTCTTTTGCAATCCTTGCCTTGTTTTTATCTTTTTCAGCTTTTTTGCTTAGTACAGAAATCAGCTTTTTTGGGATTTTGCCGTTCTTTGAATACTTGGTCTTTGCGTGTTTTTTAACAAAAACACCAGTATGCTTCTTGAGTAATTTTACAGATTTGATTGTGCTTTTCTTTGAAAGTATCTTCTTATCTTTTTTGTTCAATACAGCTTTAGATTTTTTTGCCAAAAATTTCCTTCCCAAAGTAGATATTAATCTCTTTTGAATGCTCTTTCCAGAATCTTTAATGTGTACCGCCCCTTTTTTCATCACTGTTCACCTACTCTAGCATTTTTCCAAGCTTTCGTATCTGTCCTTCAAAAATATTCTTTCTTTTGTCTATTTTGCCAAAAGTATCCTTAAGTTTTGCAACATGCGCTTTAATCCCCTTGCTTTTTGAAGTTAAGGTAAATGTCCTTGCCATTTGTATAAGATTTACAAGATCCTTTTCAAGCGAGTCTCTCTGATTTGTAAGCCCGTCAAGGAATTTTTCAATCTTTGATTTCTTTTCAAAAAATCTTGCAAAAGCATAGGAAGCGCCTTTTCCTTTCTCTATCTTATCCTCTATTTCCTTTCTTTTTTCAGAAACTTTTTTCAGGAGGTCTCTCTGCATCTGAATTATTTGTTCCTCCTTGTTCTTGCTTTCATCAATAATCTGATTAAGCGTCTCCCTTCTGTGTTCAATAGATTCTTTTATGTTGTCAGCTATTTTCTTCAGCCTTTCTGTATGGTCTTCAGAGTTGACAATCATTTCGTCTTCTTTCTTCAGCTCTTCATCAATCTTGCTTATCATATCTCTGAATGAATCAAGCTTTTCTCTAAGCGATATTTCTTTTTGCCTTAGAGACAGCGCTGAAACCTTTTCAAAATCAATATTTTTTTCCTCTGTATTAATCTTGCCAACAAGATCGGAATACCTTTTTTCCTCCCTTGCAATAACATTATGCATCTCGTCCATCTTTGCAACAAACTCTTTCTGCTGCTGGGCAATTCTTTCGTCTATTGTATTTTTGAGCTCTTCATATCTTTCAAGATCCTTAACATCAAACTTTAGCCTTTTCAGTTCCCCTCCAAGGTCTTTTTTAAGCCCATCAAACTCGCCCCTAAGATTCTGCAGGCTCACAGCTTCCTTGTCAATAAGGGCAAGAGTAACTTCTGCCTTCCTGACAAAAGCTTCCTTTTTCATGCCAAAGTCTTTTTTCTTTATCTCAACTTCTGTTTTGGTAAGCTCTCTTTCAACAAGATAAGGTGTTGTGAACTTGTATTCAATGCTTATTACGCCCTCATCCTCAAGAAAATCAGCCCACTCCTCAACAACTATAGTGGAAACACCCAGCTTTTTAGCCGCTTCAGCTATAGAAATCTTCCTTATTTTCTTTATAAGATGAACTAACCTGTCCACCCCGGTTTCTATTACAAGACTCTCTGGCATCTTATATATACTCTTTATAAACTATGCCTGTTGGCATTTAAAAACTTTTTGATTATCATGTAAACCCGCTCACCTGATAAAGCTGAAGATGATTTATTCCTGCATCGCTGTTGTACTCATTATCCATTCTGAACCATGATGGCATCCCATCAATAGTATATGATGTAACAGACCTGTTTGACCAATAAACATAATCAACAACACTTCTTGCCTGCAGTTCTATTCCCTGATCAGAAAGCTCTCCAAGATTAATCAGGCTTTCTATGCCGTATGGCGATTCGCCGTAATCCCCTTCCAGCCTCATAAGAAAATCAGGAGCCTTGCTCCATTCAACATAGTATGAATTATTATTGTGAAGAGTCAAATTTGTTGTTTCATTATTGGCATTTACAAAATCTTCAAAGGGTGTTTTGTTGATTACGTTGAGCACCTTTGCATCAGTATTTATTGTGTAAACCGGATCCTCAAACCCATTCACGCTTACAACCGCAGTGATATTTCTTGAGATATTCCATTTTGCAGCTCCTAAAACATCCTCAACAATAATTCCCATTTCAACATCAATTCCTACATCCCATGGGCTGTCCATTCTTATCTCCAGCTTATTAAGCGTGAAGTCAAGATTGAGGTTTATTTCTTTGGCCTTAATGCTCATTTTGTCCATCCAGTCAGTTAAGGTTGTGTCTGAAATCAAGGGCTGATAATTGCCTTCAACAGTCCCGTTA
>CAZLVM010000094.1:0-3423 GCA_964562875.1 uncultured Methanosarcinales archaeon
CCGCTCGTTGGGGGAAGAGTTACAGCGCCTTGTGTTCCGCCGCCTGCGGAAGAGCCAGTGCCTGGAAGCTTTGTATTTCCGTTACTTGCAGCTTCAGCTGCTATTGAAAATAGGAGTGTTAAGGCTATTAAAATTCCAACAATTGCTGCCTTTTTTTGTGATTTCATTTTTTGTTTTGTTTATTTTTTGTTTAATTTTTATTTTGTTTTATTTTGTTTTTATTTTCCTGTTTTATCCTATGTCAAGCTCTTCTATCAAGTCAACTTCAGCTGAATAATCATCTGCAAGCATTTGACAATAGCCTGCTCCTGTTTCCCAGTAGTCTTGGTCCGTATCAGTCATCCTTTCATAGTCCTCCATAATCTTCCCAACCATTGAAAACGCATAAAGCATGCTGCACCAAAAGTGCTGTCGCCCTGACCCTTCATTGCACTTGTCCCTGCTGCAGACTCCAAACATTGTCAGCACCCAGCCAAGCAAAACAAGAGGGTCTGAAACAAGAGACTGCAGCCTTGTCATAAACTGGCTGTAAACCTGCACAATAGGTATCAGGTTGAAAATCTGCCCTGTCCAGAACGTGCATGTCTGCAGGGAGTAAATATCTTCGCAAAGCGATAAAGGCAAGCCGTCTCCAACACCTGACATTACGCAGTAAACATAAACGCACTCAACTTCCTGCAGTTTATTCAAATTGTAAATTATTCCTGGAAGGCAAAGTGTTGCAACGCTCCAGAAAATACTTTCTTTAGGATCAAATGATGATAATGTTTGTCCAAGGTATTCCCCAGTAACCCACCTCCTCATTGTCTGGGAATTTTTATCTTTCAAAGCATCTGAATATTTGCAGTTTACAAAAGCGCAGAACTTATCAAGGAAATCCTCAACCTTCCCCCATGTTTCCCCGCTCTTAACCTGGCCCTCGCACATTACCGTCCATGCTGCAGTTAATGGCTTATATGTTTCGCTCGCAGCCTTGAAAAGATTTGTTACTGCAGTAAATATAACGTGTATATTTGTCAGCGACTGCTGCAGTGCGCATAATCTCTGACCCCATAAAATATATTCATAAAGCCCTGCGCCCCATGCCTCAAGTTCGTTTATCTTTTCAATATGACTCTCAATTGTGCTTTCAAGCTCATCTCCAAGCTCGCCTGCAGGATCATTGTAGAACTCAAGGGTCATTGTCATCTGTTCTATTTCAGGATGAACTGTGAATTCTGTCCCCCCATAAATTTCCCTTTCAGTAAAAATATTAAGCTGGCATGTTATTGTAATAGTCCCAACATCTTCAAAATCAGCATTGACAAGATTCATTGAAAAATATGGTGTTGTGCTTCCTCTGAATGAGTTGACCAACCTTATATCGTTAAAGTATGTTGTTATGGATTCGCTTACTTCCCCTTCATTTACTTCATCAACAGTGCACCCAAGCGCAAAGTTGGGCATTTCCATCCTATAAATGAGTGCTGTTGCAGCATACGGCGTTTCCAATTGTGCATTGCAGTAGGTCTTATATCCACCTGGAGTCTGCAATGACATCTGCCTGTCGATTTCTGGATAGCATGACATGTCATCAACATACCAATAGTCTGGAGTTGGGTCATCATCAATTGCTGAAACATTGATTCCAACAAAAAGAGGGGGTGCAGAGTTGCCGACAAAATCAGTGAATGTAAATGATATTTGATTGCTGAAAGGCCCTGAACCCTGGATTTGAACTTCCCATAAACAGTAAACTTTGTCATTTTCATCCCAGCAGTCTGATGGAAGCGCATCTTCATCACCGCCAACTCCTGAAAGGTTTGCGGTGGCAAATGCTGCATCAGAAACTTCTATAACAATCTCTAAAGTGTCGCCGTTTACAAATATCCCAGGGCCAACAGAATTTGTTCCACCCACATGAGTTGTATTAAAATTTGCGTTCACAACAGGTATTAGCTGGTCAACGCCTATGTCCTGCCTGTATGTTGCATCCATTATATTGCCAATGTCATCCATTGACTCTTTTGAAACTGCAATATTAAAAATTCCAATATTTGATGTAGGTCCCACAGTCCAGTAGCATTCCCAGCTTGAGCCGCCCACATTTGTGCAGTTGTCTGCCTGCCTTCTTGACTGACCAGTAACTGAAGAAAGGTCTAAGTAAACCTTTTTGTCATCAAGGCCTGCGCCTGCCTCTGTCATTTTTGCTACAACCTTTGAGTTTGCGGTAACATAGTAAATTCCATCTTTTATGGCTGTTGTCACAATTTCATTTACAACAGGTCCTGTTGTGTCATACCCCACATTGCAGGGAATGTTAACATCCAAAGTGTTTCCTGAAGTGTCAACTGCAGTAATCCCTATTAAGCATGTTTGAACATTTTTTACTCCGACATTTATCCATTTCAGGGCATACTCCCCGCCTGCGCCAAGTCTTGCAATAAAATTAGGACTTACAGAGTTCATTGTTGGCCCTGCAAGATTTGAAAAGTCTGCTCTTATTGAGCTTTGAACAATATCCGCACCATCCAGATTAATGAATATGTCTGCATTCTGCTCAACATCATTTACGTATTCAATATCATTGCCGTCATCATCAACTATTCTCACAGTATCAAGAAGAACTGTAGGAGGGGTGTTGTCAAGAGAAAAATCTTTGCAGTCGCCTGAGTGTCCTATTGTCTGGCCGAAAAAATCTGTTGCAACAGCGCATATCCTGTAATCTCCTTCACTAAGTGAATGTATATCATAAGTGTATGAGCCTTCTGCCTCACAGGTTCCCGGGTCAAAAGTAAATACTGCAATAGGTGTCCCCATAGTTTGGTCAAGGTAAAGCTTAACTGTCTCAACACCAACACAATGGCTCGTTTGCCCTTCATTTATCGCATAATCTTCTGCTCCAAATATTATATCAAGTTCATCATCAGCAACTCTGTCTGTTGAAATGTTCACATAAATCATTGCAGCCCCTATAACATCAACAACAAGAACTTTTGCATCAGATGCGGCTTCCTGCGCTGATGAGTCTGATTTTTCTGCATCAGAATAAAGCTTAAATTCATATGTTCTTATTCCGCTTGCCCAGTCAAAGTCAAATGATGTTGTGCATTTGTAAGTGTTATTTAATGTAAGAACGCAGTCTGCATCCTCAAAAGGAGTTCTTGGCATTGGAGTGCCTGATACGTAAAGCCTTATCTGGTCACCTTCTATAACATCAGAACCTCCTGAAGGAGAAGGGTAAAATGCTTCTACTTCAACATCAAGCGTGTCCCCATTGCCTGCTACCATAGTATGGATGTATCCTTCAATTCCATGCTCTCCCTCAAACTCTGTGACTTCTATATGAGGCTGGTTCTGCGCATATGCGTCTGAAACACAGAATGGTATCATGACTAACAAAAGTGCCATAAACTCTGCAGCTATCTTAATCATTTTTTCGTC
>CAZLVM010000095.1:0-3406 GCA_964562875.1 uncultured Methanosarcinales archaeon
CTTACAATAGTTGTTGCTACAAAGTCTTTGCCTATGTAAATGTCAACTGATTTGTTTGCAAGATCCCTGTCCACAAAGAAATTAACCCCTTTCTTGGTTATTTTGGTATTGTATTGGACTTCCTTTTTTTGGGAATCTTCTGATTTTGATTTTTGAAGTTCTTGAAGGTCTATATGTATACCTAGGTTTTTCTCTATACTCTCTATGTTTGACCCTCCTCTCCCTATAATCCTTGCCATTGTATGTTCAGGAACATAGACAACACAGCTGTTGTCAGATTTAACCTCAACCTTTACATCTTCTGCATATCTTTTGAACTCCTGCTCTATTGCCTTTGCAGCCATTTGCTTTACTGGACTTTTTTGCTCTCCCATTACAGGGATAACTACAGTTTCTTCTCCGTATGAGTAAAGTTCGTACTCAAGCTTTTTTGTATCAAAATCATTTACAACTACAACAGGCCTTGCAAGGTCTGCTTCCATCATTCCTGATGGCACTTTAACAACCATCTGGAGTGAAAGCACTTTTGCTATCTGCCCGTTCTTTATGAAAATAACAGTATCAATAACCTGGGGAATAACTCCAAGTTCAATCCTTCCGACAAACCTTTGTATTGCGTCAATAGGGTTTGTTGCATGGACAACGCCCGCCAGTCCAATTCCTGCAAGCCTTAGGTCTGCAAACAGGTTAAAGTCTGAAGTGTTTCTCATTTCGTCAAATAAGGTATTGTCAGGCCTTGAAAGCAGAAGTACGTCGTGTATTTCCTGGGAGCTTCCGTGGGAAATTGCATACTGGGTTACATTGTCATTTAGGATTAAATCCCTTGGTGCTTCAATTGTTTTGACTATTCTTCCTTTGGCTGCGTAGAACTCTGCAAGCGCCTGGGCAAATGTGCTTTTTCCCATTCCTGGAGAGCCTGCTATTAGTATTCCTTCTGCCTGCTCGGTTATTCTGGCTAGAAGCTTTTCAGACATATCATAGTCTTTTAGTGCCAGCCTCTTGACAGGCTTTACAGATGTTATTTCCCATCCATCTGAAAATGGGGGTCTTGTTATGACTGTTCTGTATACCCCAAACTGTACTATAGTTGAACCTGGCCTTTCAATCTCAACAAAGGAATCCTTTCTCATTCCTGCCTCTTCTACAATTTCTCTTTCTATTGCTTTTATCTCCTCGGCAGTCATCTTGCTTTTTCTTATGATTTCAAATTTCCAGTTTCCAGGTATTCCTTTTTTTGCTATAGGCTCTACATTATCTCTTAAGTGCACAGACATTGTTGTATTGTCAAAGAATGTTTCAAGCTTTATTTTGACAGGCTTTTTTTCAAATTCAACAAATATGCAGCTAATTCCTTTTGCATCTGCAATTCTTGACTGAACTCTGTCTGCCGTTACAAGCACAGCTCCTTCTTCAAAGGCAAGCTCTCTTATCAGGGAGTCAATCTCGCCAAGCTTTGCATACCTTATCTCGCTTGCGCTTGGCCTTTTTCCTGAAAATATGATTTCAAATTCTTTTTCTACAGAAATTTTTTTTAGATTTTTCAGCTCGTCCAGTCCAAGAATGCCTGTTGTCTTGTTTTCATTTGCCTGGTGCTCGAGCTCTGCCAGCACAGCTTCATGAATAAGAATTTGTTTTGGCTTCATTGAGCCGTTTTCAATTCGGTCTGAAAGAATTCCTTCTATTATTACAGAAGTATCTGGGACTATTTTGTCTAAGACAGCCCCATCATCCTTTTTCTTTGCCATGGATTCTACATTCCCGCATATCTTTATAAATGTTTTCTCGCTAGCAGTCGTATGCAAAGTATATTCTGTACAAATGAGGATTGTGAAAAATGCGGCAGATGCTGCAGGAGCTTTTTCACAGATGTTGGCTTAACTTCTGAAGAGGATAATTCGATAAGAAATAATATTTATGAAACAACAGGAATAATATACCCTCATCCAATCGTAATGAGGCTTTGCATGTCTCCAAAAGTTGCAGATGACATGAGGGATGAGGCTGAAAAAAGGGGAATCATGCTAAAGCTTATCCCAAACAAGACAGTATATGATGCGGAAAACGACAGGGCAATAATAATTGACTTTATTCTTGACATGGACCATTGCCCGTTTGTCAGCAATGAAAACCTTTGCACATTCTATGAAAAAAGACCAAGGGTTTGCAGGCAGTTTCCAAAAATCCAAAGCAATATAGATGAAATAAAAGCAAAGATAATAGAACTCGGAATTAATCCAAATGTCAGGGATTATGAAACTGCACTTAAACGAGTTCAAGAGCTTTTTCAAAATTAAGATGGGGTGAGTGGAGAATAAATGTCATGAATTCAGGCCAGCTTTTTTTTGCGCAATCCTGGTTTATTATAACTGGCTTTTTTTTCTCTACAACAGCCCTCATTGCAGAGTTAGCCATCACTCTATGGTCATCTGATTTAATAGGTCCGCCTGCAAGCATTCTTTCAAGCTCTGTTTCCATCTCATCAAGCCTGTTGCTTTCGTGATGCTTTAGCTGAGGCCATCTTGCTTCCCCCTCTTCTCTTGTCATGTATTCAAACGCTCTTGCAAAGCAGTAGTCTTCAGAGTGTCTTGGTTCAAAGATTCGTTCCTTAAGGTGAAGCTGTCTAAGGTAAGCCACTGCCTGCCTTAGTATTGTCATGTCAAATGTGAAATGCCATCCCCTTCTTTTCCTTTTGCATGCCTTCCACTGCTCAACACAGTCATAGGTAAGCTGAAGTTTTTCAGGAGGATTGTCAATTTTTTCAGAAAGCCCGCAGATGTATGCTGCGCTCTCCCACTGTGATGTGCCTCCGTCAAGCGCAAGCCTTTCTTCAGGTGTCATTTCCAGGACATCAGGATTATCATACATTTTTCTTTTCAGCAGTGAGCCTTCTTTTATGAACTCCACATTTCTTCCTTCCTGCCATGCTTTGAGCCTCATGAACCTGTAAACAGTGCCAGATTCTCCAACATAAATATTCCGATCCCCATTCATCCATGCACTCCCTCCAACATACATTGCCTGAAGGTCTGTGCTTACTTCATGCAGTCGAAATCTAAGAAAATCAAGCCCTGAGCTGTGCTGAACCTTATCATTGCTGTTGATTATGTCCAGCCAGGTCTTCCTTATGCCATCAGACTTATCCCATGGGACAAACCTATATTGCATTAGGTAATGTAGCATTTTGTACAAAACTTTCCGGAACTATAAAAAGATTAGTAAAATAAATAAAAGAATTAGAAAAATAAACGCCACCGCCCGGATTTGAACCGGGATATCCTTGCGGAAACAGGATGTTTACAATTCTGGTTTAGCAATCTTACGCCACAATCCGTATGGATTATGTCTGCGCAATACCAGATTATGCGACGGTGGCAGGCAATACATAACCTTGTCTTTTGAATAAGTG
>CAZLVM010000096.1:0-3388 GCA_964562875.1 uncultured Methanosarcinales archaeon
TTGCGCAGGGGAGCTCTGCGAATTTTTTTGTATCCCAAAGCATTACTCCTGAATTTTCAATAAAGCTAAATCCATTAATGAATGAGTTTCCAAATCCAAACACCATCATTACTGCAACTTCATTTGTCACGTCAAAATTGATATAGTGCTCAAGCCCGAACCCTCCTAGGTTTTTGCCGTCCAAAAGTTCTGGAAGGTCCCCTATAGAAGTAAGAAGAGGCGTATCAACCCTGTAGCAGGATATGCATATATTTCCTTTTGTAAGGTAAAATTTTTCAGCCTGCTTTTTGTAGTCGCTTCTGCAGTTTTCCATTAGTGTTACAATTCTTCCTGAAACCTTTCGGCTGTTGTCTGATTCTATGCTTTCAGTAAAGGTTTTGCATTTAAGGTCAACAGGATTCTTTTCATTGTCTATAACAGTTTTTTTGGATGATATCCAAAGCGAGTCGCTCTTAACTCCATAAAATGATGCCATGCATTCCTGGCTTGCCATGCCTTCTTCTGTAGATTCAAATATGCCTGCCGGCAGGGTAATGAACACAATTATCAAAACAAGAAGTACAATCATCCCCACAAGAGCCCAGTTGACTTCTGCCTTCTTTCCAATGCTCCAAATTCTCACTAAGCCCACCCCTGGCAGTAATTTTTCTCTTTAAGCTCTTCAGTAATGATAAAATCTGTTTCATAATACCATTCGCCCATATCCCCTGAAGTGAGAAGGTTCCATGTTCCTTTAAGCCCAACAGTTATTCCTGTGTCAAAAACAGACTGGAATATTATAACATATTTCTTTCCTTTTTCAATATCATTCGGAAACTGGTCCCATGAGTCTGATCCAAGCTTTGAGTGATATGTGTACTGCTGGCCTGGAACTTTGTCCTGGCTGTATGCAAAAAGCGCATTCTGCCCTGAAACACTGTCTAATACATCAG
This sequence comes from uncultured Methanosarcinales archaeon, assembly GCA_964562875.1. Classification (GTDB taxonomy): domain Archaea; phylum Nanobdellota; class Nanobdellia; order Woesearchaeales; family JAGWAF01; genus CAZLVM01. The sequence goes on from CAZLVM010000096.1 coordinate 933, forward strand.
CTTCTCCTGGATTATGCTCATTCCATTCGTTCCAAAAATCATCTGTAACTTCTATTTCAGCTGCCCTAAAGCATCTTGATTTTCTTCCTGCTGAAAATATCCCGTCATCCCATTTTGAGAATATTGGGTAATCACCCCATGCAAATTCCTTTTCTGTATTGTAAAGCTCTTTAACAATAAATGTGCCAACTGCTCTCCACATCTGCCTTGGAATCCTGAAGTCATCTTCAGTAAAAACAACTTCTTCTATTTCTGAAGTTCTCAGACTTTCCCTATATATGCCTTTTGAGGTTATCTTTATGTTTTGTGTATAGCATGCAAGTGTAAATGCCGGCTTCATGTTATTTCTTGAAAGCGCTGAAATAGCATAGTTTAGTTTGTATGAGCTTTCGCATACGATATAATCGCTTGAAGAAGTTAATACTTCCCCCATAATTAATGCAACCCCGCCGATTACTGCTACAAATATTGAAGCTATTATCACTCCAACGAGCGGTTCAAATCCTTTTTTCCCGCGGATTCGCATTTGCTAACTTAACCCTCCAAGAGACTTTTTGAGTGCCTGCCAAATCATTATTCCAAGAAGAATTATTGCAGTAAGCGCCATTATCCACATCGGAAGCCGTTCTTTTATTGAATCGAGTATTGTCATTATTATCACCTCAACAAAGCGCAAGCCTCATTACTATTGTTCCTGACCTTGTAGCTATAGGCTGTACCTCTGCTTCAAGCTCTCCTGTGCATTGCGTGTTTGCATATCCTATGCCTTCAACCCTTGGTAAACCTGTAACCGAAAACTCATAATCCTTCCCCCAGGCATCGAGAGTGCTTGAAAGTATTACATCAAGCTCTGCCTGAACATAATCGCAGGATGTCATCCCGCCGGGGCATTCAATCATCATTGAAACTGCGCAGTCTTGCAGCAGCCTTTCAATAGTTGCATCATGACACTGTGTTGATGCTCCCCTTATTGCATTGACCATGTTGTATGCAAGCCTTGATTCAATATATCCTGCCCTAAGGCTTGTTTCAGGCTTTGTAAGCACAAACCTTATTGCGAAAAGCACTCCAAGTATCACAAGCACAAATATGATTGCCAATCCCATTATTTCCATCTGCGACTTTTTCCTGTTTTTATTGAACATAGACTGTCGCCTCCATTACACCCATATAATAAAACCCTGAAACAGGGTCGAAAATAAGCATTGGGATTATATTCTTGTATGCCCCTCTCCATGTGGTTGGCACTTTTTGGTATAAATTTACCGAAGAGCCTTCACCCGGATAAATTACCTTTACAGTGATATTGCTAAACCCAAACACTGGAACATAATCATTTGAGTATGCCGGGTCCCTCAGCAATTCTGCAAACATTTGAAGCTTGTAAAAATCAATACAATTCTCAATCTTCACTCCTGAAAGCACACAGTCAAGCTCTGGTATGTCTGATATTTTCTGGGAAATATCTATGGCATTAATCTGCATGTTCCTCTCAACTTGTTTGTTATAGGATGACCTTTGCAGCACAAAGTAAAAACTCACTCCAAAAATCATTAGAAAAAAGAACACTACAAGGACAGCTATTGTCTCAAACATCTTTATCTGCGCTTTTCTTGATTTTCGTGTTTTTCCCATCTTTAGCATTCTCATATTTAGTAGTTGTATTTTGATATTTTTAATATATCAGCGGGCATGACATCCTTAAATGCCCTTCATTCAGTGATTCTATTGTTGATACTGATTCCTGTAGGTTTCCTATGTTTGCAATATTGTTTATCGCACCTTCTGCAGCTATCTTCAGATTCCTGAACGGAGCTGTATTGTAACCCGTACTGCATATTTTATTCTGCGCACCTAAATTATCATTGATTAAATTCAGCTCATCTGTTCTTTGATAATAAATATCCGCAACCTTTGACAGCCTCTGCAAAGCCCTCACAATATTGCACTCATACATATTAATATCATGGGCAAAAATCGCTCCGAACAATGCAGCTTCTCCATAATACCCTGAAGTGGCTGTATTAAACTGAAGCCTCCTGTTTGATATCTTGTCAAAAAATGTCAGCTGACCTGTTGGGGTTATATGGACTCCATTAACATCCGCCCTTGCAAATGAACTGTCAATCCCCATCATGTTGGGGGTTGGGGTATCTATGAATATGAATCTTGTTGAAGGAAAATTCTTGTTTTCCAGCTCTAGAATATCATTAAAATGAACAAACTGAGTATTAATTCTTTCAGGCAAAGACTTGTTTATGAACCTAAACATGTTTGAATTCTTTGATGAATCTGTATAAACAAAGAAATATTTTGATTCTGGGTTTGTTGCATATACAAAATTGGTTACCCTAAAAGGCACTGTCCAGTCAAGAGTCCAAAATATGATTTCACTGCCTTTAAGATTTCTCGGAGAAAACATAATCTTATCTTCGTAATCCTTGCTTACATCATAT
>CAZLVM010000097.1:0-3370 GCA_964562875.1 uncultured Methanosarcinales archaeon
TCAAGCCAATATTGCGCTAAGCGACAAAACAGTTATTTATATTGAGTACTTCGCTTGGTGGCAATGACTCTTGTTCGCTTGGCAGTATCGGATTTTATTAGTTTGGTGACAATGGCAGCCAATGCTGCGCTCCGTGATGATTCTATGATTTCTTTTTGAAAGGAGTCTCACGTGTTAAACAATGTTTAGATTAAGTACTTCGCTTGGCAGCATTGGCTCTACTTTGCTGGGTGGCAAGAGCTTTTTTTATTTTGGCGGTCATAACTTTTTATTATCTTGTTTGATTTAAGGCGTTCATTACAATATTATTATCCACAAATGTTGCCCATTCTTTGTTAAACTCGCACATAGCTCCTATTTTTGAAGGAAGAACGTATCTTGCCATGCCATCTTTTGTTTTCTTGTCAAGGATTGTTGTTTCAATAATGGATTCATTAGAAATTTCTGCAGGAATTACTAATGGCAGGCAAAATTCTTTTAGGAGCGTTCCCTGCATTTTCAAATCTTCTTCAGTGAATCCTGTTTTGAGAGCAATGGCAATTTTTCCTGCAGCCATCATCCCTATTGAAACGCATTTTCCATGCGAGAGCTTGTATTTGCTTAATTTTTCAATTGCATGCCCAACAGTATGCCCATAGTTCAGTATTCTTCTAATTCCATTTTCATGAGGATCCTGCTCTACAATATTTCCTTTTATTATGCAGTTTTGTTTTGCTATATGAATCAGTGCTGCAGGATTTCTTTCCAGCAGCAGGTTTATGTTGTTCATTAGGTAATCAAAAAAATCCTTATTCTGTATTATTCCATGCTTTATTGTTTCAGCCATCCCGTTTTTGCATTCATCCTTGTTTAAAGTTTTGATAGTTGCAACATCAACATAAACCCTTATTGGCTGCTTGAATGCCCCTATCATGTTTTTTGCATTAGGATGGTCAACTGCTGTCTTTCCTCCAATTGATGAATCTGCCTGCGCAAGAACTGTTGTGGGAATTTGAACATGTGGTATTCCCCTTGTGTATGTTGCAGCCACAAACCCTGCCAAATCACCAACAACCCCTCCTCCCAGAGCAAGGACAACAGTGTCTCTGCCGAGGTTTAGTTGCAGCATTTTGTCTTCAATTTCTTTTTTTGTTTCCCTTATTTTTTGCAGCTCTCCTGATTTGAAAGAGAGCATATGCACATTGAGCCCCTGGTTTTTTAGTTCAGCATAAAGTGCTTGCCCATGCAATTCTTTTACAATGGAATCAGTTATTATCACAAATTTATGCCCTGGCTTTAATTCTTTCATCTCCCTTGCAATCCTTGGAAAAATATTTGCGCCGAAAACAACATCATAAGAATTATCAACTACCCTTTTTAAGTTAATTTTAATAGAATTTTCAGTTTCTTCAACCATTTCTCTTGTAATATTATAGTGATATATAAAATTTTACTCCATTTCAAAAACCTTTAAATACTACTTCTGCAACTTTACACGTGTTGCACTTCGGTGTAAATAAATAGATAGGTGAAATAAAATATGTTTGGACAAGGAGGATTTAGTACACCACCAGTACAGGTGGGCGAAGAATTAGACGTAGTAATAGAAGCAGTAGGAGAAAAAGGAGACGGAATAGCCAAGAAAGACGGTTTTGTTCTGTTTATTCCTGGTGTAAAAGAAGGTGACAGTGTCAGAGTCAAAGTAACAAAGGTTCTAAGGAAAGTAGGATTTGCAGAAGTTGTAGGAGAAGCAAGCGCAGCTCCAGCATCTAACAATGCTTCTGCTGATGAAGCTCCTGAAGCTCCAGTTGAAGAAGTGTCATCTGAAGATTCAGAAAGCTTTGGCGAAGAAGAAGATTCTGCTGAAGAAATGCCTGTTGATGAAGGAATAGAATCAACAGATACGGCTGAAGAAGATTCAACTGAAGACCTAACCAAGGAAACTGAATAAATTCGGAAAATTCTGAATTTTTTATTTTTTTCAAATTTTTTTTAATCAAAATGAGATTATTTATCGCATTGGACTTTGAAGATGCTTCTGAATACTTAAAAACACTCCAGGAAAAGATTCCTGAGGCAAAAGTCACATACCCAAAAGAGTTTCACTTAACCATGAAGTTTCTTGGTGAGGTTAGCGAGGAAAAAATTGGTGAGGTTAAAGAAAGGCTAAATGGAGTAAAGTTTGAGGAGTTTAAAGCAAAGCTCGGCAAAATGGGCATATTTCCAAATGAGAATTTTATCAGGGTTGCATGGGTAGGAGTTGAAGATGGAAAAAAGATTGAAGAGCTGCAAAAAAGAATTGAAGAAGCATTAGCAGGAATGTTTGAAAAAGACAATAGGTTTCACCCCCATATAACTCTCGCAAGAATCAAGTTTATTGAACAGGATAAGAAAAAAGAATTTGTTGATAAAGTCAAGGCAATTGAAGTTGAGCCAAAAGAAGTAATTCTCACAAAATTCAAGCTAATAAAAAGCGAGCTAAAGCCTGAAGGACCTGTTTATGAGGTTGTTGAGGAGTATAAGGTTTAGTGATTTTAATTCTTGATTATTATTTAACAGTCATGAGTCATTGCCACGCTACGTGCTGCTTCTGTTAATGCTTCTTGAAAGGAGTCACGTGTCAAATAATATTGTTTTGAGTACTTCGCTTGGTGGCAATGACACTATAAATAGAAATCTTTTTAAACAGCTTCACAATCCTATTTACTATTACCAAAGTCAATGCTGATACTGAAGCATTGGGATGCTGCGCTGAGGTTATAAAAATGCGCGGGAAAATTTGGTTAAGGAGGAAATTAATATGGCAGAAGACCAGTTTTTAGTTGCTCAGGATACATATCTGAAAGCAGGAATACATATAGGAACAAAGTTTAGAACAAAGTATATGGCGCAGTTTATCTACAAGACAAGGCCTGATGGGCTTTCTGTGCTTAACCTGCAAAAAATAGATGAGAGAATAAGGATTGCAGCAAGCTTTTTGTCACAGTATGCACCTGAAGATATACTTATTGTAAGCAGAAGGGAAAATGGCTGGAAACCGGTCAGGATGTTCGGCAAAGTTACAGGAGCAAAATTCTTTGCAGGAAGATATCCTCCAGGGATACTGACAAATTCAGTGCTTGACACTTATATGGAAACAAAGGTTGTGCTGGTTACAGACAGCTGGCCTGACAGGAATGCGATAAAGGACGCTTTAGACCTTGGAATTCCAGTTATGGCATTGTGCGACACAAACAACCAGTCAAACAATATTGACCTTGTCATTCCATGCAATAACAAAGGAAAGAAATCACTCGGATTGTTCTTCTACATCCTTGCAAGGGAATACCTTAAAGGAAGAGGAATAATCAGCAAAGACACAGAGTTTACTCATCAGCTTGAAGACTTTGCC
>CAZLVM010000098.1:0-3291 GCA_964562875.1 uncultured Methanosarcinales archaeon
ATTGCCCGCCATCCTTGCAGTCTTCATCAATTATATTATCGTTGTCATCATCAATCCCATTGCATACTTCAGGAACACGTTTTACATCTATTTCTTCGCATGCCTCGCATTTTCCCCACCATGGAAGCAAAAATACTTTTGAATAGCAGCAGTTTCCTTCCGCTCTTAAACCGCATTCGCTTTCTGAGCACCGCCCACCTTCAGAACATTCTTTACTGCAAGCGCCGTCGTCAATAATTTCATCACAGTCATCATCAATGCCATTGCAGGTTTCCTGCTTTGGCGTGCAGCTGTCTGTAGGGCATCCTAGGTCTATGATTCCATCGCAGTTTGCATCGCCGTTTATGCAGACACCCACATTGCATGTTCCAGAGGTGTCTCCGGAATTATCATCATCAGAGGGGGTGGTGGTTGCATTTGAATCCACAACCATTTCACTTAGGATGCCTGTTATGTCCCTTATGTCAATTTCATCTTCGCATGATTCTGTTTCAGGGTTCCAAAGTTCACCTTCATAACAGCATGCTTGGGAAAAAAGAAATGATGTTTTGCCTGATTCCGTTCCTACACATATTAAATTGCTTGAGCAGTCTTCATTATAGCTGCACGTGTCGCCGTATCCGCTTCTTGCGCTGCAGTCAGTTCTGCATGGGCAGTTGTTGCCGCAGTTTCTGTCTTCAGAGCACCAATCGCATCCTGCAGCCGTGCATTCTTCTTGTGTTGTGAAAAGCTGTTCTTCGCATGAATCAAATGCTGCTTCTGCAGATGGAACAATAGATGTTGCTGGAATTCCAGCAAAAATAATAATGAGAAGAAGGAACATTCCAATTCCTTTAGCGGGCTGTTGCTTTTTCATTTTTGGTTTAGGAATTTACCGACTAAAACCTGTTAGCCTTTCCACCTTTCGCCCCCTTTTGGTGATTACAAATACACCGAGATATTTAAAACTAATGTACCCCAACAATATAACATGGGTTTTTTCATATTTAAAGTTATGTTAAAAACAGGCGTATATGCTTTGGATTATCAATATAAATTCACCATTAAGTAACAACAAACCGAAAAGCTTATATACTAGTATTACTTTACCATTTTTGTAATTTAAAATGGAAACCAAACTATCAAGTGAGGACAAAAGCACAATGAGTGCTGGTTGTATTCATAATTTGTAGTACAAGTTCTAAAGATTTTATTAATTCAAAATCAATTCAGGGTTTAGATACTTCTCTAAAATTTTATGGCGGCAGTAGTTTAACGGCAGAATACAAGACTGTGGATCCTGTGGAGGGGGTTCGATTCCCCCCTGCCGCCCTTCTTTTTATTCTTTTATCAGCCGGCGGGCTTAAATCGCGGAGGAAAACAAAATGAGTGAATCATTAACGGAGGAGAAATGTGCAGAACGCGCTGGTTGTATTCATTGTAAGACCATTTGAGGAAAGAGACATAAACCAACTTATACAGACTTATAAGCTGGCTTTTGCCGATACGCCTTGGAATGAGTACATGAAGTGCTCTTTATGCGGCGTTGGGTATGGTATAAAAGAGGTGGAGACCGTAGAGGACTCCTGCAAGAAATGTGGGGATCTGCTTGAGCTTGTGGAATTCTGGAGCGATGAGGGCATCGCCAAAGACATAGAGTTTGCAATGTCCCAGCCAGATCCAATTATTCTTGTGGCTGAGCTACTTGGTGAGCAGGCAGGATTTACATGGGGTTACCGCGTGCCGTTTGGCAATTTTCCTTTCTTGAGGGGAAAGATAAGCACAGATGCGAGTTATGTGGATGAGCTAGCAGTAAGATGGGACATGAGATCCAGAGGGGTTGGCACTCTATTGGGCACAAGATTTCTTGGTACTGTTGCAGCTCAAGGAATGAGGGAAGTTGTGTTAAGGACAGATGAAAGAAGCGCAGCGCCCATGGCTTTGTACAGGAAGATGGGGTTCTCTGCAATTCCTGACCTGAAAAGCCCGAGGGGAAAAGTCTATGACCCCGAATTCCCGAACCGGATATATCTCCGGAAGGAGTTAGGTGGTTAAGATGGGTGCACGGGACTTAACAAGGGATTTGCTGAAAATCCCCTCCCTTCAAGGGAGGAAATGGAATTTGGGAAGCGTATCTGAAGATGACAAAACAACAAAATATATAAAGCAAAAACCAGGAGGTAACTACTATGTATCAAAAACCAAAAGGGACAATTGATTATTACCCTGATGAGCAGGGAGTGAAGAATGCTATTTTTGACAGCTTTAGAAGGGTTTGCTGGAACTATGGCTTCAAAGAAGTTGAGGGTCCTGCAATTGAGAATTTTGAATTAATCAAGGCTAAGTCCGGCGAGGAAATAAAATCCCAGATGTTCATGATTGAAAAGAAAGGCGAAGAAAGATTGGCCTTAAGGGCAGAGTTTACCCCTTCTTTAGCAAGGATGTTTATGCAGAAGCAGAAAGAGCTGCAAAAGCCTGTCAAGTGGTTTGCATGCTCAAGAGTTTGGAGGTATGAACGGCCTCAGGCAGGAAGATTAAGGGAGTTTTACCAGATGAATGTTGAGCTTTACGGCTCAGGCAGCATGTCTGCAGATGCTGAAGTGATTAATCTTGCAATAGATTTTTTGAAATCATTTGGATTGACAGCAAAAGATTTTGTTGTAAAGCTAAACAACAGAAAACTGCTTCAGGGTCTTGTTAAGGATTTGGTAAGGGAAAGCCAGATTGAGGCAGTGATAAGGATTATAGACAAGAAAAGCAAGGTTTCTGACAATGACTTTAATGACATGCTAAACCAGGCAGGCGTGAAAAATATTGCAGCAATAGACAAGATATTCAAGGCAAAGAAGATTGAAGAAATTGGAAAGCTTCCAAAGAACAAGCTTGCAGAAGAAGGCTATGAAGAATTGAAAGCAGTCTATGAATTATTGGACAAGTCAGTTGTAAGGATAGACCTTTCAACTGCAAGAGGGCTTGCTTATTACACAGGAACTGTTTTTGAAATACATGATTCAAAGGGAAAGCTAAGGTCAATCTGCGGAGGAGGAAGGTATGATACTATGATTGAGCAGTTTGGCGGACAAAGCTGTCCTGCAACCGGTTTTGGGCTTGGGCTTGCAACATTCGCAATGCTTTTGGAAGAGAAAAAGTTAACGCCAAAACCTTCACTTAACCCTGATTATTATGTTGCTGTTGTTTCTGAAAATGTCAGAAAGGATGCAATGAAAATTGTTTCTAAGTTAAGGGAAGAAAACTTTGTTGAAGTTGACCTAATGGAAAGAAGCATTGGCAAGCAGATTAGCCATGCAAACG
>CAZLVM010000099.1:0-2862 GCA_964562875.1 uncultured Methanosarcinales archaeon
TTACGGGGGCCAAGTTTTTTCCCTTTCAGTGTCATATGAAGGCAGCCATACAGCCCCTGAAGATGTTGTGGCAAGCACGATGGTTCTGGGAAGGGGTGACGAGAAAACCCTAAAGATGTTTCTTGACGACCTTGTTACTGCCACAGGAATGGAAGAGATTCCATCCCCAATAGAGTATTTTGATGGAATGTTCACAGGCTGGGATATGGCGTTTGGATGATTCTGTTTAGAAGTAATATCTTTTTAAAATAACTCATATTTCTTTCTTTATGGATAGGAAAAGGATTGCAATAGCAGGAATTGTGGCAGCTTTGGCTTCTTTTGGCTTAGGAGATTCTCCTGTTGTAGTTGAAAGGCCTCCGATAGTAAAAACTCAGGTTAGTGTTGAGGAAATTCTTGGAAGGCATTTTGTGATAGAGCAAGTTATCCCGGGCAAAGAGCCTGGAAATGCTTATGTCATAGGCATGGAACATCTTGGGAGGAGCACATCAAAAGAAGGAGTTATAGAGGATAAAAAAGCAAGAAAGACTTTTGCTCCTGTCCATGCAGAGATTTATCTTGGATTAAGGACTCTTGGCACAGAGGCTGGGCTTGGTTTGATTATTGGTGAAGGTCTTGGGAAGGGTGAATTAAAGCTTGACCCTGAAAGAAAAGGATTTTCTTACGAACAGGTCGCATATTACCAGAAGCATATGGATGATAAGGGTTTTGCAGTCAGATTTTTCCAAGCCAATCCAAAAGAGCTTGGCTACACAATGCTTGAGCTTCTTTTCCCTGAAAGCATAAGGACTTTTGGCGTGGATGACAGCGCAGAGATGGCAGAGCTTGATGCGCTTGACAAGGAGCTTTTCAGGCTTACATTGAAATACATCCCTACAAGAACTGATAATGAAAATCCTGTGAAGAGAAGGCTTTTTGCCATGGCTGAAAAGCCTGTTTACGCAAGAAAGAATGCGCTTAACGACAAAAGGTCAAGAATGCAGGCTGATGAAGCTGTTAAAAGGGCAGGTCTTGAAGATGTTGCTGTAATAATGGGCTCATACCACATTCCTTTAATCGCAGAAGAGCTAACCGGCGGAAAAACTGTCTATGTGCTAAGGCCAAAATCATTGCCTGAACCTCTTCTTGAGTATTGACCGATAACTTTATATCTTTATTATATCCAAATACTTTTATGAAAATAAGGCTTTACACTAAAAAGGATAAAGTTCAGGTGCTTCCATTATTGGAAGAGTTCCTTGAATATACAAAAAAGAAGTATGGAAAGGTTATTCTTGAGTTTGATGGCTATAAAGATTCAAAAAAGAAGGTTCTCGCAAGTGATTACCTGAAACATTTTTCAAAGCTGAAGATGCTTGTTGCAGAGGAGAATTCTGAAGTTTTGGGATTTATAGTAGGTACTATTAGGAAAACCCCTCACAAGGTTAAGGTAAAGGAAGGACATATCGAAAGCTTTTTTATTTCTGCAAAAACAAGAGGTCAAGGTGCAGGGAAACAGCTTTACAATTCCTTAATTTCATGGTTCAAGAAGCAAAAGTGCGACAACCTAAGCCTTGACGTTGCTCTCGGCAATAAAAGCGCAGTCTCCATCTACAAAAAATGGGGCTTCAAACCAGTAAGATATTCTATGAAAAAGAGGATTTGATTCCATGATAAAGTCTAACATCTGGAAATTTAATCTTTTTAGTTTCCTGTTCAGATTTATAATGTATCTGCCTTTCATAATTTATTATTTCCAGGACTTGGGGTTCTCACTAACTAAAATCGCTTTGTTGGCCAGTGCAATATCCATTACCTTATTCATATTTGAGATACCTTCAGGGTATATTGCAGACAGGTTTGGCAGGAAGAATTCGATAATAGCATCAGTTATTTTCTATCTGATTTCAATGTCCATACTTTATTCAGCAACAAGCTTTTTCATGATAGCGATTTCTCATGTTGTTTGGGGGATTGCATCATCATTTTTTTCAGGAGCAGATTCAGCTTTTTTGTATGATACTTTATTAGTCATGAAAAAAGAGGATACTTACAAGAAAGTAGAGGGGGAAAGCAATCTTTTACTCGGAAATAGCTATTATTCTTTCAGCAGTTGCTGGCTCATTCATTATCAAGTATGGCATTAAGCATACAATTGCGTTTACTATTGCAGGGCATTTGCTTAGCCTTCTCGTCGCATTTAGCTTTCATGAGCCTTACAGGCACAAGCCAATAGAAAAAATGACTATTAAAAAGGAGCTATTGCAGCTTGCGGACATAGTATCCAGGTCATTAAGGCACAGAAAGCTGCTTGGCTTGTTTGTATATTCATTTATTATCATGGGCGTATCAAACACTATTTTTTACATGTACCAGCCTTATTTCAGGGCAACGGGACTGCCTCTCTATGCTTATGGGATTGTTTTCGCATTATTTTCAATATTTACTGCTGTTACATCATTAAAGGCGGATGACATGGAAAAAAGAATAGGCATTTTCTATTCATTGTTGCTCATGCCTTTGTTCATGGTAGCTGCATTGGTTGGGGCGAGCATGGCTTTTGTCTGGTTTGGTTTCATATTCTTTTTCTTTAGGGAAATTGTCAGGGGATTTGCTTTTCCTGTTTTGAACGACTACACAAACAGGATAACTGCATCAAGCGAAAGGGCAACAGTTCTCTCAATAAGAAACATGTTTTCAAGGATAGGATTGACAGTAATCCTGATAGCATTCGGCTTCTTTAGCGATACACAAGGATTAAAAACAGTATTCCTTGTCATGGGCTTAATCCTTCTTGCATTCACAATAACAGTGCCTTTGCTGATAAGAAAACGGATTAGGCATTAACTTTTTAAGCCACCTGCAATTAATATTCAGAATGAC
>CAZLVM010000099.1:2872-3195 GCA_964562875.1 uncultured Methanosarcinales archaeon
GACAAAGCATGCTTACAGGGGTTTACTTGCAATGGGCGTTGTCCTTGCAGGAAAATATGAAGGCGATATTTTAGAAGCTTTAGATAGGCATACAGTCCCAATAAGGCTGGAAAGGTCATGTCCTAACAAGGCTATTCTTGCAGGCAGAGAGGATTACATGGGAATACCTGTAACACTTACAGTATCATATGAAGGGCGTACTGAAACCCCTCAAAACATTCTCGTAAGCGCATTAATGATGGGCGTGCATGATGAGAGGGCCTTGAGTGGATTTTTGGACGGTCTTCTTGCATCAACAGGAATACAAGAGCTTCCTTCTGAAA
>CAZLVM010000100.1:0-3169 GCA_964562875.1 uncultured Methanosarcinales archaeon
AGCCCCGTCTTCAAGTCCTTTTGCATAATTGTTTTTTGCTGCAGTATTTACCATCCAGATAGTACTAACTGCATAAGCACCCATTACAGCTGCAACCAAGCCTACAGTCTTGGCTATTCTCATTTTGTTTAAAACTATATACTGCCTTGGCAAAGCAGGCCTGTCATCATCATATTCCATTTGCACTCCAAGGTCAGGGTCTGTGCCAACAGGAACCATTTTTGCAGCAGGCGCTTCTGATTCCGGCTCATCGTCAAGCGGGAGAACCTGAAGATCTCTGTCTGTAAAAACAGTCTCGTTTCCTGCAGAAGCTTCCGCGCCACCACTAATTAAACTTCTGAAATTATCCAAATCTTCTAAAGCCAGAACCCTTTGACCATCTGTAAGAGTTGGGTCATTTGCAAGTTCTTCCAGCTTCTGTCTTCTTTCTGCTCCGGCTAAATTTCTTTCCCATCCGTTTCTTGCAGTTAGTACCCCTTCCTCTGCCAGAGATTCAAGGTCTGCTTTTCTGAACTTCATTGTCCCGCCTAATCTAACAGCCCTTAGATAACCTTGCGCAATAAGACTTTGCAGGCCTGCTTCGTTGTTTTCTGTATCAGAGTTTGTGACCTGATATAAAACCATAGTTTCAGAAAAATCAAACATGTCTTCGTCTGGCATTTTACCAGTCTACCTCAATGGTTACTGCGCCTCTGCCTTTAAGATTAAGTGGAGCTTGGCCAACTGCCCTGCATGGACCTTTGCTGTCGCTTCCGTAAGTTGCAAAAACATAGGCTTTTCCGCCTGCAAATGGAAAAGCAACTCTTTCAATACTTGCTACTGGAGCAAGGTCAAGCTTGACGCCTGCTGTAAAGCAAGCTTCTCTCCCTCCTGATTGCGGAAAATAAAGTATTGCTGAATCAAGCCCTGCTGCCTCAAGCATGGATGATGCAAGAACTGCGAGGTCTGTATCATTGCCTGCGCCTTCAACAAATGTTTCAATAGGATAGTTTGCGCTTGCAGGCGTTCCGCTTCTTGGCAGATGTTTTACATGCCTTCTTAGATATGAAAATATTGCCTGGGCCTTTTCAGCATCAGTTGCAAAGCCTTCAGTTATCTCCTCTGCTGCATCTTCAACCAATCTGTCTACAGCCAAATCAAGCCCTACAAATCTTACTATGTCATTTGGGCAGGCAATCTCTCTTGACCTTTCTTTTGACTCGATATAATCAGTATTTGGAACAACTACTCCCCAAGGCTTCATTGTCTTTAAGTTTACGCCGCCCTTGTAGAATCCCCTTGCGTTTTTTCTTAGCTCTTCAATTTTTTTGTTGTACTCTGCTGCGTGCTCTGCTTTTATCTCTGTAATTGCAGCTGCTTCTAAATCTTTAGGTTTTGTTTTTGTTGCGCATGTTACAAGGTAAATTCCTGAAAGAAGTACTCCCCCTATTATTGCGAGAGTTCTAGAAATTTTTGGATCGTGATACCATAAACGTGAATATCCGACTGGAGGTGTTGGCATTTTAATCAAAAGTGTATAAATTGAGGTTGCTTATAAAATTAATGGGATTATTTGTCCCTAGTAAGTGTTTACTTTATCTCAAACCCTGTGCAAGCCCTCTGCAGCTCTTCAGGAACAACACCTAACTCATAACCTGGCAGCGCAACAGAATATCCTATGCCACCTACAGGAAACTTAACTCTTTTTAGATTTCCCTGCGCATTTGAAGAAGCAGGCAATTCACACGATACTGCTGCAGCAAGAAAGCTGGAGTATTTGTCTGTTTCAGGAAAATAAATCAGCGCAGTTTTCAAACCAACAGAACGAAACATTGCAGCCATGCATACAGCTATGTCAGCATTGCTTCCAGCATCATCAACCAATGTTTCAAGAGGGTATCTTATATCCATTGGCATTTTCTGCTTTGGAGGATTGTGCCACATTTGACTGTCCCTCATGTCTTCATTAAAGATGTTGCCTGCATACTCAACAATTGCCCTAACTTTTTCTGCATCTGTTTCTCCAGCATACGATGTTATAGCTCTTGCAGCATCTTCGACTTTAGGATGCATTCCATTAACAACAAAATCAAGACAATCTTTAGGGGATTCTACAGTGTTTGGCATGGCTTTTACTTCAAGATAATTCCTGAAAGGCACCTCAACAAAATCCCGCCTAGGAACAATTTCAATGTATAATGCGTGAGGGTCATTTGCAAAATCCCTTGCGTCTGCTTTTAGCTGCCTGATTTCTGCAGTTAATTCTTTTTCATGATTCCTGATTTCTTCTCTTGTTGTAAGTGTAGTGTAAACCATGCCCAGCAGGGATGCTGCAAGCGAAGTTGCTGCAAAGGTTAAAGCCAATGTAGGTTTGTGCACGGTAACTGTATTGTCACCCCTATCTGAATAATTATTCTGTACAGCAGGATGAGGTGTTTGCGCAGCACGCTGTTCTGCCAAAAGTTTCTGCTCTGATGTTTGCGCAGGAAGCTGATCTAATTTAATCCCTCTTTTTTTTGATTCTTTCTGCCTTTTTTTAAATTCCCTGTCTGTTCTCTTTTCATCAGGAAGAAGATTGATTTTCATTTGAGTGTCAGGCCTGTCATCCCTGTGCCTCCACTCTCTTACCCCTTGCTTTAAGTTTCCAAAAAAATTGAATACACCATTCCAGGCTTTTGCCGGAAGGAATGAAAGATACTCACCCCATGTGTCTCCGTCAAGATTAAGTGTGCCTTTCTGCCAGTCTTCCAAAAGCCCCCCAACAAGACCTCCAGGGTACCTGTTGCTTACCCCTGTGAAGTAAACCTCAAGCTGGTCTGACTTAAAAAATTTCCTTGCCTGCCTGATGCTCATTCCTGCAGTATAAAGTCTTTTTAGAACATTCTCAGGAGTTAGCATGCTTTCAAGATTCTGCACGCTTGGCAATGGATTTAAAGTTTCTGAAACCGCATAGCTGTTGTCTCCTGCTGCCCGGAAAACCATTGCCCATGTTTCAAAATTTATGTCTTCAACGTCACTCATTTTAAGAAAGATAAGATTAGGAGTCTTATAAAGCTTTGTTGGAGGAAATTACAGGTCTTTAATCTTGATTTTCTTTTCTTTTCCTGTTTCCATGTCCTTAATTTTGACTTCGCCGCTCTTTACTTCGTCTTCTCCAAAGACAATCAAGTTCTTTGCCTTGAGGGCGTTT
>CAZLVM010000101.1:0-3152 GCA_964562875.1 uncultured Methanosarcinales archaeon
GGTATTGAATGCCCTCTGTTTTCAACAATGTCCTTTGATACTGTTGCTGCAAGAGCGCTTCTTATTGCCTTTCTATTTTCTTTTTTGTTTATTTTTCTTGACCAGTCTTTTGTTGCTTTTGGCGGATGAGCTCTTCTTCCGCTTACTGTTCCTGGAGCAACTGCGCCTACCCAGAAGAACTGTGTTCCTCTTCTTGTAAGCACTTTTCTTGGGACTCTTGAGATTCCGTGCCCATAGCTTCCCCTGTAATCTCTCCTTCTTCTTGATACATCTGCAGAAGCTCTAAGCCCAGCGTCTGTTTTTGCGCCGTATTTTTGCCTCTGGTTTGATTGTAAAGCAAGGACTATTTTTCTTATCAGGTCTTCCCTTACCTCTTCTCCGAACTGTTCAGGAAGTTTTATCTTTCCTTTTTCCTCGTTCTTTATTGATAGTATCTTGACTTCCATTTTATCTCTTCTGTCTTGATATATTGCTTATGTATTCTATTGGTAATGCCTCTTTTGGCAGCTTTGTGTTTGGCCTTATAGCGGCATTAATCCTTATTATTCTCTTTGAAGCCCCTGGTACAGAGCCTTTGATTAGTATATATTGATTTTTTAGGTTTCCAAATCTTACAAACCCTCCTTTTGGGTTTACATCTTTTGGATCAGTCCCTATTTTCATAACCCACTTGTTGTATTCTGTTCTGGTGTGGTATCCGAGCTGTCCATCCTGGTGAGCTCCGAAAGCAACCTTTCCTTCGCCTTCTATTCCCAGCACAGAATGCCTTCTGCTCTTTTGGGACTTGTGGCTCTTCAGTGATATTCCGTCTCTTTTGACAGGACCCTGAAGACCTTTTCCCTTTGATACAGCGTGAACGTCAACCTGCTGCCCTTCTGACAGCACTTCATTGGCAAAAATTTCTTTTCCAAGCTTTTCAGTTGCAAACTTGATTTTGTCCTCTTTCTTTCCGCCAAGCCCAATTTCAAAAAGCTCTGGTCTTTTCTTTCCAATGCCTGTCATTTTTGGCTGTGTGTAAACAAGAATTTTCAAATCATCGCAGTCTTCTGCCTTTACTTCTTTTTTCTTTGCGCTCTTTGGAATTGAGATTACCTTCTTGAGGTCATTGTCGAGTTTATCAGCAAGAATTTGAGAATAAACAATTGGTCCGTAAATTGAATTTTTGTAAAAAACAATGCCTGCCACCTTCATCGGAGGACATTCGATGACTGTTGCGGGAATCATAATGTTTTCTCCCTTTGTCATGGATGCTGGGCGATTGTCATTGACTTCCACATGAGTCATGCCTGCTTTGTATCCTGCAAGGCCAAGAAGTTTTGTTTCTCCTGATTTAGCCCAGGATCTAACTCTCGCTATAGGTTTCTTTGCCCGTTTTCTGGGTCTAAACTGCAGGCTCCCAGCCCTTGACTTCTTTCTTGCTGCCATTTTATGATTTAAACAGCCTTTTGTTGAAACCCTTGTAGAGAAAACAGTTTATCTTCAAACTGTACTGAAAAGGGTTTCTTTTCAGGCTTGTTTGTTTATGTGTGTGTTCAAATTCCCTCTTTAAACACTTACTTACTTTCCGATGGAATCTCACTCTGTTTATAAAGATTACTATTAGATGGTGTACATAGTGTTAAATAGGTTAACAAAGAAGGAGAAAATATTATTTCTTCTTTTTCTTGGTCTTGGGTGAATTTTCCTGGCTTATTTTTGCCTTTATTATAGCATAGTTAACCGGATTCTTTATTTTTTTGCAAAGCCCGTCGGGAGTGCATATCCTTATGTCAGTATAGTACATTTTGTTGTCGCAGTTTGGCGGCATAATTGAATCTTTTCTCCTCTTGTGGTAGCTCATCTGGCTGCTTATTGTGCCTTCCCTTAGCTCTTCCTTGTTTTTCTTGTTCCATTCCTTTAGCTTTTTATCAATCATGTCTCCGTCCCATCCAACGCTTGACAGAAAGTTGACAAGTATGAACATGCTTCTTTTCTTTCCGTCTTCCAGTCCTTTGAAGATATTGAATATGCATGGTGGAAAAAACTGTTCAGGTATTGCTGTTTCAAGCTTGCTGAACTCTCTTTTTTTCTTTTCACCCATTTCCTTATTTTCCTCTATTTCCTTTTCCTTTGCAAGGTCAAACGCATTGACAAATAATGCCCTTGCCTCTTCAGGAGTTGCTGTTGTTCTGTCCAAAAACTTTATTCCTGAAACAGATACATTTTCAGGCTTTGCTGTTTCTTTGTCAAACTCAAGAATGCTTTCAGGCTCTATTGGTATGCTGACTAATCCTGATTTTTCATTAAAGCAGTAGGGCATCCTAAAAAGATGTCTGCTGGATATAAGGACTGTATCAACTTCAAGAATAGAGAATGGGTCAAACTGCCCGTCTTTTACAATTTCGCTAAACTTTTTATTGCTTCTTTCTGCAATTTCGTTTATGTCTTCTTTTTTAAGCATCATTGCAGCCAAATGTTCTTTTATCATTCCTTTAAGATATTCAGCCACCTTTCTTGGACCTTCTGGAAAAAGATCTTTTGTTGGTGTTCCATGCACTTTTTCAGGGAATGCCTCAAACGGCACTGATATGTGAAAGCCATGGTTTCCTGAAAATTTTACAGTAACAGATTTTATTCCCTGGTGCTGTAGCGCCCTAACAAGAAGAATGGCTGCAATTTTGCTGTAGTCAAGTATTTTGCAGTCAATGTCAAGCACCAAATCCCATCCTTTTCTAAGCTGGTCAAGATCTGTTCTTTTTAGACCTGGTTTTAGCTGAAGAACATTTGTCCATAACTCTTCAGAGCAGTGGAATGATGTTGCTCTTTGCTTTGCAAACTCAAGCACGTCATTGGGATACTTTAGCATGTCAGGTCTTTTTCCAAAGCTATTGAGTCCAAAGCTTACAGCTACCTCTTTATCTTTTGCTGCTTCAATTATAGCTTTCTGTATTTCAGGCCTCTTATAATAATTAAGAGAAGTGCTTAATTCAACCATTTTCCCCCAAACACAGAATAATTATATACTATATAATCCTTTTGCAATGCATGAACAATGAGCTTGAAGGGATTCTGGATAATATAAATAGGCTCAAAAAGATGGGGATAATGGTTATTGTTGAGGGCATAAAGGACAGGAGAGCTCTTGAAAGTTTTGGAATAAAAAACATCAAAAC
>CAZLVM010000102.1:0-3146 GCA_964562875.1 uncultured Methanosarcinales archaeon
TTTCAGAAATATACTCACCAATCCCCATTATATATAATGGGGTGGTGAAATATAAAAATTTTTGGGTTTATAGGGCAATATCTACCAAATCACTCACAAGTTTCCCTATTGCAGGCGATGCTGTCAAACCAGGAGATTCTATGCCAATCAAGTTGATTAATCCTGGCAGTCCCTTGTCGCTTTCATCTCTGATGACAAAGTCTCTTTTTGGCTCTCCAGGCGCTCCAAGCTTTGGTCTTATTCCTGCCTGATCTGGCTGAAGGTCTTCAAGTTCAATGAAAGGCATAAGCTTTTTCACAGCATCAAAAAACTGCTGGCGGTGCGCTTCATTGACAGTATAGTCAATGTTGTGGCCTTTCATATGTATTGCATTTGGCCCTAGTTTCATTTCGCCTGCCAAATCAACTGTTGGGTGTATGCATTGTTTTCCCCATGCAGTTCCTGGAATTGGGTAGACCAGATGATTAATTTTTCCCTTGTGCCTGTGGCTCACAGAAAAATATTCCCCCTTGCAAAAATGCAGTCTGTAGTTTTCTTTGTCAAGGTCAATGCCTGTCATTTCTGCAACAAGGTCTGAGTTAAGACCTGCTGAATTAACCACTACTTTTGCAGCAATTGATTCTTCATTTCCATTACTGTCTTTTGTGGTAATTTTATACCCTTCTGGAATTTTGTCAATGCCTATGACTTCAGAGTCATAAATCATTGGCTCAACTCCGTTTGAATATTCTTTTGCGACTGCAATGTAATGCTTCATCAAATGGTGGGCGCTGACAATTCCTGATGATGGAGACCATAGAGCTGCATGGGCATCTATGTGCGGCTCCATTTTTTTCAGCTTTTTTCTGTCAATTATTTTCAGGCCTTTTGCGCCATTTCCTTCACCGTTGTTTTTGAGTATTTCCAGTGAATCCATATCCCCATCATCCATTGCAACACTTAATTTGCCTGGATTTCCATGAGGGATATTATACTTTTTTGCCATCTCATAAATCATTCTGTTGCCGTCTACGCAGAGTCTTCCCTGCAAAGTTCCAGGTACATAATAGAGTCCGGCGTGCACAGTTTCACTGTTTCTGTCGCTTGTTTCTCTTCCAAATGTTGTATGCTTTTCAAGAACATACACTTCATTCCCTGCTTTAGCTACTTCTGAAGCTATTGCCAATCCAACAGCCCCAGCACCTATCACCGCAACGTCTACTTGTTCCATTTTGTTTACCTCCTCATGTGGTTGTAAAACCTGATTATTCTCCCTCCGGAGAGCAGGTTTTCTGTTTCTGTTTCGCCTGGTTTTCCAGGTATGATTTCGTATCCAAAATCTCTAAACTTTGCCTCGCTGGATTCCATTTTACTGGATTTCGGAGTGGTTATGCCATTGCCTGAGCCATAGTCTGTTGGAATCCAGTTCCTGAGCCGTATGGCAAAGAGACTTGGCGGGAGTATTCTCACAATGCTTGAGGGCTCTAAAGGAGTGTCATTGTTAACTGTAAAAGTCAGATTTATCTTCCTCTGGTTTGGAGCCTCTTCTTTCCATTTTTCCCCGGCGTCACTTATTTTACAGAAGTTTGAAAGAGGCATTCTTACGAGGTTCTGCCTGTATTGCTCATCAGTTGAATGAATAGATATTTGCATCTGGATTGTTTCGTCGTAGCTTCCGGCAAACTTTGCTATATCCCCAAAGACATAATGGCTTGAGGCAGTGTCCGGATATGTTGATGATATTTTCATTGAGACTGGCAGTTCGTCTGCAGCTCTTTCAAGAATACTTCCAAACTGTTTGTTCATTAGGGCATCGCCTACTTTGACAAAGCTCATTTTCAGGGGTATCTTTCCAACATCAAACCCTTTTTTTGCTGCTTCCTGCACGACTATGGAAATTTCTTCTGCAACTTCATCAGGCGAAAGGTTCCTGAATCCTGAATAGTTGTTAATTTCACAGAACTTGCAGCCAACTACACAGCTTGTCTGGTTTGATAATGCAATGATGTATTTTTTTTGTTCATATCCTGGGCAGTATGCTGCTTCAATTACCTGTCCGTCATTTGTTGAAACTGGCAGGGCAAGGTGGGTGTCATTAAAGATTACTGCAGTATCGCAGTGAAGAAGCTTTTGCTCTTTCTGCATTAGCTTTTCTATTTTCCGTTCGATTGTTTTTGTTTTCATTTTGTATATTTCCTCGTTACTTTGTTTATTTTCTCTTGTATACGGTAGCCAAGCGAAATACTTAAATAGTTGTAGTAGTAACCTATACAACATTTAAGGAGAAATAAGGATGGCTGATGAAAAAATAGAAGCAATGATGGATGCAGGGCTTACACTGAATGAAGCAAAAGTTTACATTGCCCTGATAGAGCTTAATATGTCAAATGTAGTGAAAATAGCAGAACTTAGCGGAGTGCACCGGGTTAATGTGTATGATTCTTTAGACAAGCTGAAGAAAAAAGGGCTGGTTAATACTGTTGATGTTGACAGCAAGAAGCAGTTTCAGGCAATAGACCCAAAAGTTCTTACAAGTCTTATGGATGAAAAAACAAGCAGGATTAACAAGATTCTTCCTCAGCTTGAGCTTATCAGAGATATGAAGAAAATGGAGACTCAGGTTGGAATTTATGAAGGGACTAAAGCGATGAGAAACCTTTACAACAGTTATCTTGACATGGGTGAAGAAAGGATTGTCTTTGGCGGACCAAAAGAGGTGTCCAATATTTTTTCGGATTTTCTTAAGTCCTACCATGAAAAAAGGGTTGCCATGAAAAAAAGAATGAAAGTTATCTATAATAATGAAGCCAAAGAAAGAGTAAAAAAACTAAACAAGCTGGCATATACAGAAGCAAAAGTTTTTGGAGAAGAATACAACAGTCCGGTATCAACGTCAATATGCGGAGACCAGGTTGTTCACGCATTATGGTCGGACAATCCAAGGTTCATAGTAATTGTTGATAAGAAAATAGCAGGTGCTTACAGAAATTATTTCAATATACTTTGGGAAAAGGCAAAGAAACCATAGAAACGTTTATTAAATAAGAATGAGAGAGATGGAATAATGATAGAATCAATCCTGATTTTTACTGCGCTGGCAATTCTTATTATTGGGACTTTTACTGATTTCAAAATCAGAGAGGTTCCTGACTGGATAAATTATGCAG
>CAZLVM010000103.1:0-3136 GCA_964562875.1 uncultured Methanosarcinales archaeon
GCTGGGCATTCCTCCGCCTTCAAAAATGGCTCTCCAATAAAATTTCTTTTTTTCTATGCTTCTTGTTATTGTCTTAAGCACTCCCTGCGCTATAAACCATGCCAAAAAAATACTAATTATTATTTTGTTTAAAAACATTTTTTCACCCTTTTATTTTTTTGCAATTGACCACATCAAATCAAAATATTTTCTGTATCCATCTGCAACTTCCCTGTTCTTTATCAGGATAGCTGCAGGCTCATCTGTCCAAACAACTATTGCAACACTATTGCCGTAAATATTGATTGCGACAGGGCTTCCGTACTTGCTTGGCAAAAACCTTGCCTCTGAAAGAGGTATTTTACTGACATATTTTTCTTTTCTCGCTTTTTCATCAAATAATATCTTGGTCCTTATCTTTTTTTCAACTCTTCTTTTGTCATAATGAGGAAAATAATATTTTACAATCTCATAAGCAGATGTTGAAGCGCCTATAACAAGTATATTCTTGCCTGTATCTATCTGATCATCAAAAACAGTTTTCAAAGCCTGCTTTCCCTTGAAAAACACAGTTTCCTGCCTTTCCTTTGCAAACTTGAGCTTTGCCTGCATCTCAGGAATTATATCATTTATGCTGTTTCGTTTCTCATCAAGCATCTGAAGAAGGCGGTTAGGGGAAGCTGCCTCAAACCATTTCCTGTTATTTCTTGTTATGAAAGAAACAAGCCCCTTTTCTATAAGCCTTTCAAGAGCATCATAAACAGAGCGGCGGTGTATTCCTGATTTTTGGGCAATAGTGCCTGCAAGAGCAGAGCCTGAATCAAGAAGAGAAATGTAAATACCCGCTTCGGTCTTTGTAAGGCCTGCGGACTCCAGTATTGAGATATCCATAAAAGAATAAATAAAAAAGAATTATAAAAATGTTGTGGTTATTCTTTCACCACATTACTCTGATTCTGATTCATCTTCTTCAGGAGAGTATGAAGGCACTGCAGCCTTTGAGATTATCATAATATCCCCTATGCTCTTAACAAGCTGATGAGGGACAATAACACCCTTTGCGCTTCCAAGAACCTTTGTAAGGAAAGAATTTTTTGTAGCCCTTACTCTCCATCCAAATACTTTGGTTTGAGTGAGAATTGACTCTTCAATATCCCCAAAATAGTCTCCTGTATCTGTAAATACTTTCATGTCGTATGTCTCGGATATTTTCTTCATCTTAAGCATTGTGAACCACCTTCTTTAGTTTTATAGGAATAAAAAGATTGTTTAGATATTTAAACTCTTCTATTTTGTTCATTTTTGTTAATATTTCCCCAGCAGCATAAACCGGGATGGAGCATCAGGAGATTTTGCTGCTAAAAGAGTAAGATCCCCAAATTTTTTAGCAAAAATAGTGTAGTCCTCTTCAATAACTCTAGGATGATGCCCTGGCAAAAGCCTTACCTTAAAACTATAATTCTCATGTTTGCATAAATCTGGGTCTACAGGCCTTCCGAATGCGTGTTGTAAATTATGTGCCTCTGGCAGGCAAGGAGCTGACTTATTCTTCAGCAAAAGCCTTTCTTCAACAGCAGTCAAACCAACCTTTTCAAACAAAATTCTTCTCATTTCATGATAAGGACTGTCTCCTTCTTGGAGTTTATCAAACACAGCCATTTGCACTAGCCCCCCACCAGAGCCGTATACAATTAAAAGCGCGCCTGTATCCAATTTCTTTTCATATGCCTGGAATCCATGAATGTTAGTAGATGTCAATAATAGCCCTACATCTCTTCTTAAAAATGCATCATATTTTCTAAGTCCTTCTTCATCCAAAGGTTCTCCAAGCCCTTCTTTTCTTATTCTTTTTACCTCGTCAAGCACAAACTTAACATGAGTATCAGGTCCAATTATACTATCCTTATCAATTTGAAATCGTGCAACATCAGAAAATCCCAAGCCCAGCTCTAACATAAGAACTCCTGCAAGGCAAGGTTCGGTTGATGGCTGTACAGCCTGTTCAAGATTAGGTAATTGCTGAGGTCTGCAGCCTTCTCTTACTGGTCTGGAAGCTGCAAGTTCATGATTTAATCTATGAAATTCTTCCCATCCCCTTTCGTCGTAAGGAAACTCTTCAACATGTCTTTCCGCTGCTTTTAGTGCTCCAAATAAATCTCTAGTCATAATTATCACCCTATCAAATACAGAACCTCTTTTTTATTTTTATAATTGAGAATACTATATAAATTTTTTGTTAGAGTTTAAAGAAAGTTTTTTAACCCAACCAAATTAAAACAAGAAGATGAGGCACAAAAACATTGTTTTAGTAGGCACATCCCATATAGCCAGACAAAGTCTGAAAGAGGTAAAAGAGGCTATAGAAAAGGAAAATCCAGACATTGTAGCCCTTGAGCTGGATGAATCAAGACTGCATGGACTTATGCAAAAGAAAAGGGAAAGGATTCGGCTTAGAGATATAAGGAGAATAGGTGTAAAAGGCTATTTGTTCAGCCTATTGGGAGCCTGGGCAGAGAGAAAGCTAGGGGAAAAAACCGGTGTAAAGCCAGGCACCGAAATGCTCACTGCCTACAAACTTGCAAGGAAAAATAAAAAAACGGTGTGCTTTATAGATCAGGACATATCCATCACACTAAGAAGGCTTTCCAATACAATAACCTGGAAAGAGAAATGGCATTTTATTGTTGACATCTTCAAGGCAGTCATACTAAGGAAAAAGGAGATTGAGTTTGACTTAAGCACTGTGCCTTCAGGCAAAATAATCAAAAAACTAACATCAAAAGTAAAGAAAAGATATCCCAACATATACAATGTACTTGTTGAAGAAAGGAATGAGTATATGGCAGACCGACTTGCAGAGCTCTCAAGCAAAAACACTGATAAAAAAATAGTCGCAATAATCGGAGCAGGGCATGAAAAAGAAATAATTGAAATGGTAAAGGAAAAACTGAAAACACAGGTAACTTATTCTTTCAACATACAGGTTATTTAACCGGTAGAAAATATGGGCTTTGCACAAAAATTCGCTTTGCTCAGCCAGTGCACTCAAAATTCAAACTTCTTTTTGGACAGCATACATTTCCCGGGTGGAGCAACCCCTTTGTCTGCTTTCAGTATTTTGAAAGAATTTTGCCTTAAGTGCACTGGCACTATTTGT
>CAZLVM010000104.1:0-3136 GCA_964562875.1 uncultured Methanosarcinales archaeon
TCTACAGAACCTGTGATTAATGATGAAGAATTTGACAACATAATGGAAGAAATAGGGGACGACGACAGCGGTGAAGACCCTGAAGGGATTGCAGTCCCATGGGAAGAAAAATATGGAGATATTGATGAGGGCTGTCAAGATGAAGGTAATGCTAAATAATAAGTTGTATTCTCGGGAGGCTATTGAAGTAGCACTTAAAGATTTTGAGGAAATTTGCAGTGGAAAAATACTAAATGGTGAGATAGTTGTTGAATTAGAGTCAAAGGAAGAAATAGAAAATATTGGGGAAGAGTTCTGCAATTATGTTTTGGGGCTTATGAAAAATAACATGCTTGCTTAAAATGGATTATACAATAAACAACTATAGATTTAGGAAGCTTGGAAAGAAGTATTTGGTTACAACAGACCATGGCAGCTACTGCTTTTTATCTGAAGAAGAGTTCAAGGCATTAAAGCAAAACAGAATTGATGGGGAACTGAAGGAAAAGTTGATTGAAAGAGAGATTATACTTGATAAGACAAACATACACGAAGCAGAGCGTCTGATGAAATTAAGAAACAGCTTTCTTTTTCATGGAGCTTCTCTGCATATAGTGGTTCCAACTTTAAGATGCAACATGAAATGTGTTTACTGCCATGCAAGCAGTGTGCCTGAAGATGAAAAAGGAGTTGATATGAATATTGAAACAGCAGAAAAGACTGTTGATTTCATATTTCAAAGCCCAACCAGCAGAATGACAATCGAATTTCAGGGTGGCGAGCCAATGCTTAACTGGGATGTTGTAAAGCACATAATAGAATATGCACAGGAAAAGAACAAAAAGGCAAAAAAGCAAATTTCGATAACAATGGTCACAAATATGACAGTAATGGATGATGAAAAACTTTCTTATTTGATAGACAATGATGTGAGTCTTTGCACATCGCTTGACGGTCCAAAAAAAATACATGACTTTAACCGAAAATTTACAAGTGGAAGCAGCCATGAAAAGGCAGTTTACTGGATAAAGAGAATACAGGAAGAGTATGAAAAAAGAGGGATAAAAGAAAGAAAGGTTTATGCGCTTGTAACCCTCACAAGAAAAAGCCTTGAAGACCCTGAAGGAATTGTTGATGAGTATGTAAATCTGGGCATGGATTTCATACATTTAAGATTCTTAAACAGGCTGGGAATAGCAAAAAAGTCATGGCAAAGCATAACTTATACAGCAGAGGAATACCTTGAGTTCTGGAAAAAGGCTGTAGAGTATATAAAAAAGCTGAATGAAAAAGGAATTAAACTACAGGAAAGGATGTTTACAATAATGAAAGCAAAAGTTTGCGCAGAAACTGATCCAAATTATTTGGATATGAGGAGCCCCTGCGGGGCTGTAATCGGGCAGCTTGCTTATAATCATAATGGGGATATTTATGCATGCGATGAGGCAAGAATGATTGAGGACAAGGAAGCTTTTAAGATTGGAAATGTCAAAAAGGACAGTTATTCAAATGTTACAACATGCAATAAGTCCTGTGCGATTATTTCATCATCAATAAATGACCAGTATGTATGCAACAGCTGCGCATACAAGTCATATTGCGGAATATGTCCTGTATGCAACTATGCAGAGCAGGGATCTGTAATAGGAAAAATATCCCAAACAGACAGATGCAAAATATTCAAGGAACAATTTGACTTTGTTTTCAAATCACTTTTATGATAGAAAATTCTGAAACACAAAACACAGAAGATCTTATGAATTCAATAAAGCAGGAAAGAATTAGTTTGACATATGAAGGTATAAAATTATTATGGGGGCAGCTTGTCAGTGAAATCAAGGCAGGTAAGAAAAAAGAAGTAATAGATTTTTTTGCAAATATACCATTTTGCAGTTCAAAATGCAGAAATTGCTATTTTTTTCAAAGAATACCAAAAAATGATATTGAAATTGAGTCATACTTAAGGTATATTGAGGATGCTGCGAAATTTTTTAAAGAAGCATTTGAAGGAGTTAGATTTACAAACCTTTACATTGGCGGAGGAACGCCAAGCATACTAACTACAGAACAGATTGAAAGAGTTTTGAAGGTTATTTTTGAAAATTTTAAGTTTTTTGATTATGGTGAAAGAACATTTGAGTGTAATCCCTGGAACATGGATGAGGAAAAAATCAAAGCAATAAAGAAATTGGGAATGAACAGGGTGACATTTGGTGTGCAGTCAATGAATCCAGAACTTTTAAGACTGCATTATAGAGGGCATCAGACAAAGGAAATGGTTGATGATTTGATAATGGGACTGCAAAAGCACAAGCTGTACTGCAACGCAGACTTGATATTCGGGATGAAAAAACAGTCAATAAAAGATGTAATAGAAACAATAGACTATATGATGAAGAAAAAGGTTAACCAAATTACGCTTCACAGAATGATGAACCAAAGCTCAATAGACCACGCAGACAACACAGAGAAGAAGCTTGAAATGTTCAGGAAAGAATTAATTCCCCATCTTGAGAAGGTCGCTCGGAAGAATGGATATTCATGCAAAAACCACCAGTTCAATATAGGTTCTTTTCTGTTTAATCTTGAGGGCAAGGACTTCGGGGATATTATTGCTGAAAAAGGAGAATTTAGAATTCCTAAAGGCTGCAAGAGGTTTATAGGGTATACTGACATACCAAACTATCCTTTTTCATTTTTTGGAATTGGGCCAATGGCGCAGAACTATGTGTTTGGCCATGCAAAGTATAAGATGCTAAGGGGAATTGAAAAGTCAATTGTTCCTGAAGAGACAGCTGCAGAAGGTTTTGCAATTGATCCAAAGGAAGAAATTGCTATATGGATTGTAAAATCCATGGGGCAGGGAGGCTCATTTTCTTTAGATGAATTCAGGGAAATATTTGATTTTGGATTTGAGGAAGAGCATGCTGCGCTTGTGAAGGAATATGCTGAAAATGGAAAGATAAAAATTGAAAATGGAATGCTTTTTTTCACGGGCAATGATTATGGAACAATAAAAGAGTTTCTTGGAAAAGTTTATAAACAACAAACAGCAAAATAATACAAAAGAGGTTATAGTATGCCAATCATTCCGCAGATAAAGAAAAAGATATCATCATTCCTCACAAAAGAGGATGGAAAGATAAGCAAAGAAAAG
>CAZLVM010000105.1:0-3115 GCA_964562875.1 uncultured Methanosarcinales archaeon
TTTAATTCTGTTTATGTTGTCAGCAACTTCCATTCCTTTCTTTGTTAGTGAAAGAAGCTTAAGCCTTCCCTGCTTGTCAAAGTTAATTAAGCCTGACTTTTCCATTTCCTGCAGAATTTTTACAACATGTGAATAAGTGCAGTCAATTTGCTTTGCAAGAGATGAAGCGTAAATCTCACTTTTGGCATTTTTTAGGCCAACAAGCATCAGTGCCGGTTTTTCCCGGAAAAAAACATTGAAAATTTCGTGTGTGTCTGCCAATTAAAACCCCCCTTTATCGTCATATTACCGTCGATGTTATTATGAAAAGTATATATCGGAACATATATTTAAACCTTTCTAAAACGGTTTGAAAAAGTTTATATAAAATCCAGGTTTCTGTTTAATAATATGGAAAAATCTGAGATGTCTGACATTCTTTTTCCGCATTCGACGATAAGAAAAGTGCAGGAAGACCTTATAAAGGATGTTAAAAAGGCGGTGGAAGAAAAAAATCACCTGATTGCGCACGCTCCGACGGGATTGGGCAAGACTGCTGCAACTATTGCGCCTGCTTTAGCATACGCTTTAAAGAATAAGCTCACTGTAATGTTTCTTACATCAAGGCATACTCAGCATTCAATCGCAGTCAAGACATTAAAAGAGGTTAAGAAAAAGTATGGAACAAGGTTTAATGCCACAAGCATCATTGGAAAGAAATGGATGTGCGCGCTTTCTGAAACAGAAAACCTTTACGGAGCAGATTTTGCAGACTACTGCCGCGCAATGAGGGAGGACAATAAATGCACGCCTTATGTCAACACAAAAAAGGCAGGCAAGCCTACAGTTCCATGTCAGAAAATGATAAAGGACCTTAAAAAATTCTCTCCTAATTCAACAGAAAGAGTGATTGATGTCTGCGCAAATGAAGACCTATGCCCTTATGAAGTTTCATTAATGCTTGCGGCAGAATCTGATGTCATAATTACAGATTACTATTATCTTATGCATCCTGGGATAAGGGAAACATTTCTTGCAAAAACAGGAAAGAGCATATCCGAATCAATAATAATTATTGATGAAGGGCATAATCTTCCGGCAAGGGCAAGGGAAATCCTCACTCAGAGAATGTCCAGCTACATGCTGAAGATGGCAATCAAGGAAGCAAAGAAATACAGGTTTGAGGATGTAATAATCGACCTTGTTGAAATTCAGGATATATTCAACAATGTTTCTGAAGGCATGAAGATTGGAGAAGAAAAACTTGTTGGCAAGGATCATTTTATAGAAGCAATCAATAATTTCAAGGACTATGATGAGATTGAGGCAGAGCTTGAGTTTGCGGCAGATGAAGTGAGAGAAGATGAAAAGCAAAGCTATATTGGGGGAGTTGCCAAATTTCTTGAGGGATGGAAAGGTCCTGATAAGGGTTTTTGCAGAATTATGTCTATACAGGACACAAGGTATGGGCCATTAACAACTTTAATGCACCGCTGTCTTGACCCATCTCTTCTTACCAAAGAAATAATAGAAAACTCGCATTCAACAATCGTAATGTCAGGCACACTTTCTCCAACTGCAATGTATAAGGATTTGCTTGGTTTTCCTGAAAAGGCAATAGAGAAAGAATATCCAAGCCCTTTTCCTGAAAAGAACAGGCTTGCAATGATTATCCCAAAGACAACAACAAAGTTTACAAAAAGATCCCCTCAGCAGTACAAGAATATTGCTGCTATAACAGCAAGCATAATCAATGGTGTTCCGGGAAGTTCTGCTGTGTTTTTCCCAAGCTACAGAATAAGGGATGATGTTTACATTTTTTTTGAAAAGCTTTCAAAAAGAAAAGTTTTGCTTGAAAAGCCAAGAGCAACAAAAGGCGAAAGAAAGGAGCTTCTTGACAATTTTATGAAAGATGATTCTTCTGTTTTAATGGGCGTTGCCGCAGGAAGTTTTGGAGAGGGAGTTGACATGCCAAACAATAAGCTAAAAGCGGTGGTGGTTGTTGGGCTTCCGCTTGACAGGCCTGATCTTGAAACAAAAGAACTGATTAAGTATTATGACTTGAAATTCAATAAAGGATGGGATTATGGATATACCATGCCTGCTATTACAAAAAGTCTGCAGAATGCAGGAAGGTGCATCAGGAGTGAGACAGACAGGGGAATTCTTGTTTTTCTCGATGAGAGATATACCTGGCCCACTTATCGGAAGTGCTTTCCTGAAGGATGGAAGATGGATATAAGCCTTGATTTTGATGAAAAAATAGCTAAATTCTACGAATAGCCAAAAAACTATATTATTAAACCAGTATACTAAATAGTAACATTTATATACTAGCTATACTTTAAGGTATTTATCAAATAAGGCATTCGACTATAAACGTGAATCGCGCTGATAGACTCCCTGCCTTATTCTGAGAAAACCACCCCCACAAACTCTTAAAAAAAAGCAGGGAGTCTTCATTATCATTTAATCGCGGGAAAAAGAAAACACACATAACAACGGCTGAGGTTGGCGCCTCAGCTCTTCTTTCTTCTCAAACCAAAAGTTTTTTAAGCAGTATGAATTTCCCATGTATTATGGAAAAGAGAAAACAATGCTCATCGTGCAAGATGAACATAACAAATGTAACCGGCACAGCAGCATTCAAGTGTCCTAAGTGCGGAAAATCTGAAGTTGTTCGGTGCAAACACTGCAGACAAATAGCTGCAAAATACAAGTGCGCTGAATGCGGATTTGAAGGACCAAACTAGGTAAAAAATGGCTGATGTAATAATTTCAATGAAGGTTATGCCTGATTCTACTGAAGTTGATTTGGAAAAGGTCAAGGAAGAAGCAGAGACTCTTATTAAGGAATTTGGCGGCGAGCTTGGCAAATTCGAAATCCAGCCTGTTGCTTTTGGCCTTAATCAGCTTATACTGATTTTTGTCATGGATGAGGCGAAGGGCTCAACAGACCAGCTTGAGGAAAATGTTGCAAAGATTAACGGCGCTCAATCAGTTGAAGTTACTGATGTGAGAAGGGCTATTGGATAATAAATCATCTCGAATTTGTAATAATTTTTATTAATTTCTTTTCTTTTATATTGCTTCTTAATCCTGTTGGAGAGAAATGCGTTCTTGAAACCTTGCAGCC
>CAZLVM010000106.1:0-3081 GCA_964562875.1 uncultured Methanosarcinales archaeon
GGGAACTTCTTTCTTATGTCTTTTTGAGTTATCCTTCCGCCCTCTTTTTTTATGAACTTTATTATTTCCGCAGTATCATCTTCTATATCTTCTGTTCCTTTCTTTTTTTTCTTTCTTGACCTGTATATTATGTAAATTACTATTACAAGCAGAATAAGATAGAAAAACATGTAATAAGGCGGAGATTCAATTTCATAGTCCTCAACAGGCATGTCTGCCTCATTTAGTATTTCCTCTTCCTCATCTGTTGTTGGAAAAAGAATTAGGTCAACAATATACTCTCCATCTTCATCGATGGCAATGCTTACAGTATCTTTTGAGTAAAGCACGCCCCCTATCGAATATGTTGCTTTTATTGCATAATTTCCTGTTGGAACATTAAATGAATATGTGCCGTCCTTTACAACAAATCTTTGCGCAGGAGCTGTATTAATCTCAACTATCGAGTTTTCTCTTTTGTTAAGAAAAGAATCATAAACAGTTCCCTTAACTAATGCCCCGTATGATATTGGAAGAATTAATACAAGCAATACAAAGAATATGAGTAATCCTCTTTTTTTGCACATAATACCTATTCCTGAATATATTAGTATAAAAAAGTTTTGTAAAGCAAGACAAGGGAAAATAAAGCTTTGTAAAGGGTTAGAAGGTCATTCTGAACTTGAATTATGTGTTTTATGAAAGTTTCTTTATAAACAAATTTCACTATCAGGGTAGTAGGTTAATTTGATTTGAAATAAAACAAAAAATTACGGAGGAACAAAAATGAAAAAAACAATTGCATTGATGTTGGCTTTTTTGATGGTATTAACCCCGGCTGTATTTGCAGCAAAGGGCGAATCAGGAGCTGGCGCAGGAGAAATGGGTGAAGGCGGAGAAGGGGCAATGGATCAGGAAGGAGCAATGGCAGGAGAGCCTACTTTATACCAAGAAATGGCCCGTGTAAAAGCTGAAAGCTCGCAGGAGCTCAGAAGCATGATTCAGTCAAGAAAACAGGTAATGGAACAGGAAATGCAGGGAATGAGTGAAGACATGCAGAAGGTTTACAAAAACCAAAATCAGGTAAGGTCTGCAGTTCATGCATTACTGGCAATGGAAGGGCTTGCTGGCGGAATCGGAAAGCAGGTTTCAGATATTGCAAAAGAATTCAACAATTCTGTAAAAGCAACAATCATGGCTGAAGAAAAAGTTCAGTCAAGAGGCGCTTTTGCAAGGTTCTTCGCAGGCGGAGACCACGAAGCTGCTGAAGAATTGGAAAATGAAGTTAACCAGAACAGGCAAAGAATAGAACAGCTTAAGCAGCTTAAGACTCAGGTAATGAACGGCGAAGTCCAGGCAGTTTTCCAGGAGCAAATACAGCTTGCAGAAAAAGAGCAGGAAAGGCTTCAGCAGATGGCTCAGGAAGAAAAGAGCAGCAAAGGTCTGCTTGGATGGATATGGAAGTAGTTATAGTGAATGAAAAACTGAATGAACGGAGGTGCAAAAAATGAAAAAACTATTCGTAATTGCAGTTTTGGCAATGCTAATTGTTGGGCTATCTCCAGCGGCTTTTGCGAGAATGGATGCAGAAGATGCAGAAAACGAAAGAGGGCCTGATTTGGCAAACAGCCAAAACACTGGAAGAGGACAGTTAACAGATTTTGAAAGTGGTGATAGTGAAAATGGCGAAGAAGTTAAAAGTACAAAAGCAGAAAAAATAAAGCAGAATCTTATCGCTGCCCAGGAAAGATACATGACTGCAAAGCAAAACTATGCTGCTGCAAAGGAAATACAGCAGGAACACAGACAGGCATTCCTAAGCGCAAAAGAATCATACAATGAGTGCAAAGGAGATGACTCAGATGAATGCAGCCAGGTAAGAATGAACATAAGAATAAAAACAAAAGATGTTCTTGGAAACACTGCTGAAAGAGTTATTGCCATACTTGAAAAAATCAAGGAAAGGATAGAACTATCCAGCATGAGCGATGAAGAAAAGGCAGAGAAAATTGCAGAGATAGAAGCAAAGATTGCAGAACTTGAAACTGCGCAGGAAACAGCAGAAGACCTTAGCACTGAAAGCACGCCTGACGAAATAAGGAATGCTGCAGGCAAAATAAAGAACTCATGGCAAAGATCAAAAAGTGTCATGAAAATAAATGCTGCAAGGCTTCTTAACAGCAAGATTGGCGGGATAACAGTTCAGATGGAAAAAGTGTCTGAAAAACTCGTCAGAATTGTTGAAAGGCTTGAAAATGCAGGTCAGGACGCATCAGACATTGATAGTATGATTGCAGACTTTGACGCAAAAATTGCAAGCGCTCAGGAAAACTTTGACAGTGCAAGAGCACTTTTTGACCAGTCAAATGAAGACAGCACTGACTCAAAAATCAACGAGCTTGTCAAGGAAGCGCATGAATACATGACTGATGCAAAAGAAAACCTCAAGGAAGCAAGAGAAATCCTCAAGGACATTGTAAGGGAAATAAAAGGAAAAAGCAATGGCGAGTCAGCAATAGATGACGAAGCTGATGAAGAGGACGAAGAAGAATCTGAGGATGAAACCGAAGATGAGTCTGAAGACAACGAAACCTCAACAGAAACACCTGAAGACGAGGAACCTGAATCAGAAGACAACGAAACCTCAACAGAAACACCAGAAGACGAGGAGCCTGAAACAGGAGACAACGAAACCTCAACAGGCAACGAGACATCAGAGTAAGGTTTAAATACCCAAACAACTGAGAAAACTAAAATGAAAAAAAGCATTGTTTTGGTATTTGCCCTGCTAATAGCGTCAATCCTCATATCCGGGTGCGCAAAAACAGAAAGCCAAGCTGCTCCTGCAGATGAAACAGGCGCAGACCTGACAGCTGACATTGAAAGCGAGATTGCAGCACTTGAAGACCTGGATGCAGAGATAGACCTCTCAGAACTCGACGGTATCGACGGCGAACTTGATGAGATTGACAGCCTATTTGGCTGATTTTTTTCTTTTTTTTATTTTCATTTTTCTTTGAAGCAATGCTGCGCTTCGTGTTTTTTTAGCTGTTGCCACGCTTCGTGGTGTTTCTATTTCTGCTTCCAAAAAGGAGTCACACG
>CAZLVM010000107.1:0-3068 GCA_964562875.1 uncultured Methanosarcinales archaeon
AAGAAGTTTCAGAAGAAGCAAAAGCAAAAAAAGCAGCAATCCTAACAGATCTTGACCCAGAGGGGAAAAAACTCTTTGGAAAATTAAACTCAGGCTTAATTCATCACGGCGTAAAGGTTGACAAGAAGTTCAGGGAATTCTTATTCAGGAAAACCAAGCTTAGGCAAATTGAAGGATTAAATAAGTATGTTAAGGGATTAATATCAAACCACTAATAATAACAATAAATAGTCGATACTGCCAACTTATTAGAGCTGTTGCCACCAAGCGAAGAAGAGCCGGTACTGCCAAGCGAAGTATTTAATTTAAACATTGTTCTACACGTGACTCCTTTCAAGAAGCATTAACAGAAGCAGCACGGAGCGCAGTATCGGCTCAAAAGAGTAAGGGCTATTGCCACCAAGCGAAGTATTCAAACCAAACTTTTTTAAACACACATCACCTATTTCTATCAATGTCAATCATAAAAAACCAGTTTAAGACTATTGTTCTTCTTGGCCTGCTTACAGCTGTCCTTCTTTGGGCAGGAAGCATGTTTGGCGGAAGAAGCGGATTGATTATTGCATTAGTGTTTGTTGTAGTCATGAACTTTGGAACTTACTGGTTTTCTGACACTATTGTGCTTAAGATGTACAAGGCAAAGCCTGTAAAAAAAACAGATTACCTTTACCAGCTTGTGAAAGAAGTTGCAAAGGAGGGAAAGCTCCCAACACCTAAAGTTTTCACAATACCTTCGCAGGCTCCAAATGCTTTTGCAACTGGAAGAGACCCAAAGCATGCGGCAGTTGCATGCACAGAGGGAATACTTAACGTGCTTAGCAAGGACGAGCTTAGAGGGGTTATTGCTCATGAGATGAGCCATGTAAAAAACAGGGATACATTAATTGCAACAATTGCAGCAACAATTGCAGGGGTCATATCATATCTTGCAATAATGGCGAGGTTTGCAGCTATTTTTGGCGGTGGAAGAAACAGGGACAATTCAGGCCTTGAGCTTCTTGTATTGGCAATACTCACTCCTTTAATTGCTGCAATAATACAAATGGCAATTTCAAGATCAAGGGAATACATTGCTGACGAAACAGGCGCAAGGATGATTAATAACCCGGCAGCTCTCGCAAGCGCGCTTGAGAAAATCCACGCAGCTGCAAAGCACAATCCCATGAGAATTGGCAACACTGCAACTGCATCATTGTTTATTGCAAACCCTTTCAGCGCAAGAGGACTCGTTTCTCTTTTCAGCACTCATCCTCCTATGGAAGAAAGGGTAAAAAGACTGAGAAGTATGAATTAGTAATTGTTGTCAACAACATCTCTTATTTTCTTTGCAATTATTTCTCCTACCTGGTCTATTTTCTTTAGCTCTTCTTCGTTTGCATTGACAATATTTTTTACGCTTCCAAGGCTTTTCAGCAGTTCCTTTGCAAGGTTTGGCCCTACATTTGGCAGTGCGCTCACAATATATTCCTGCTGTTCTTTGAGTGTCATCGGCTTTTTTTCTCCGTGAAGATTAAAATCTTTTTTCCCGGATTCCTGTTCTCTTTTTGCTATTGCAACAAGAAGCGCTGCAGTTTCTTTGGGATTTTTTGTATAAATAATTGGTATGCCATAGCTTACAGCAATTGTTGCAATCATCCCTCTTATTGCGTTTGGATGAACATTTCTCACAGAATAAATGTCTTCATCTCCTTCAACAATTACAATGGGTCTTTCAAAATTTCTTTTCATTTCCTTTAGCTGTCCCAATAATCTTCCATCTATTATAGAACTTACAAAATCCTGGTTTGTCTTGAATTCAACAGCAGCCCTTGAGCTTAGCAGGTAGTCAGCTGATTCCATCTTCTCCATCTTGATTGAAGCCCCAAGCTCAACAAGTTCTTTTACAACTCCAGAGCTTTTTTCTCTGTAGTCTACAAAGATTTTTACATTTTCTTCCTGGGGGATATATTTTTCAAGTTCTGTCTGGCTTTTCTCCCTTAGATTGAGATTTGATTTTAGGTCTGCAAGGATTCTGTGCATTCTTTTTTCTTTGTAAAAAGCGCTCCATCTGTAGCCAACATCTCTTGTGTTGTTTGCCATTAGCACAATTACTCTTCCCTTTTCCTGCCTTCCTGTCCTCCCTCTTCTTTGTATGTGTCTTATGGCAGATGGTATTGGTTCGTAAAACATTACAATGTCAACTTTTGGGATGTCAAGCCCTTCTTCTGCAACTGATGTTGCTATTAATACATTGAAGATATTATCCTTGAATTCTGAAAGCATCCACTGCTGCTCTTTTTGGCTTAATCCTGTTGTGCCCTTCTTTGTCTGACCTACAAATATTCTTGACTTAATCTCTTCACCCAAAACTTCCTTTATATTTACTGCAGTATCCCTAAACTGTGTGAATATAATAATTTTCAAATCTTTTTTTTTGCTTATCTCTTCATCAACAATCCTTTTCAGTTCTGTAAACTTAGGGTGTATTATTCCCTTTTCCGCTATTGTATTTGCTTTGATTAAGGCAGATTTGAAGTTAATATCCAATGTAAGGTTTTTTACAGCTTTGACTTTTGTTGTTGCAGACTCTGAAAAAAGCTTTTCCATGTATTTTTGCATTGGTGATATGCCTTGTGTTTCCAAAAGTTCCAGCGCATGCTGAACTTTTATTGATTCAGCTGTAAGTGACATTGATTTAAACACTTCAAAATCCTTTTCTCCTTGCGCAATTTTCCCATGGAGCATTCCCTGCAGTCTCAGCAAATCTTTTTTTCCAAAATTTGCAACATTTGCTGTGTTGATTACTCCGTATTTTTTCATTTCCTGTATTTTTTCCTTAAAGCAGGTTTCAAGAAATTTCTTTACAACTAAAAATTCAGGAGGAAGATCAACTTTCACCCATTCAACATCAAGCTCCTGCACATAAGGCTGCACATCAGGATCCTTGTCTGTTCTTATTTCAACTTCATTGATGTAAAGATTTTTGCAGACTTCGCTTATTTTTTCAAGATCAGACCCGGGTGATGCAGTAAGGGCTAAAATTTTTGGGTATTTTGCTTTTTTTTGGTATTGTTTTGCTATGAAAACAT